>JAUIJR010000613.1 GCA_030431075.1 Polyangia bacterium
GCCCAGCGACGAAAGGCGGTGATGAAGACCTCTTGGGTGACATCGGGGACCCGCCCGCGGTCCAGGCCCAGGCGCACGAGCAGCGCCGCGACGTAGGGCGACTCGTCACGGTACACGGCCTCGAAGGCGTCGAGTGAGGGCTCGGAACCGGCCATGGGCGCGGGTGAAGCGAAGCGCTCCATCTACCCATTCTCCGGTTTCGAGGCCTTTTGGGCCAGCCGCCGCGAAAAGGTGGCGGCGAGCGGCCACGCGTCAGCGGGGTGGCGCGCCGCCCGGGCCGAAACGCAGGCGCAAGTCGGCGCCCAGGGCTCCATACACGTAGCGCGGCTGGAGCAAGACCCGCTGCGCGCTGCGAAAGCCGGTCGCCCGCAGGGGGCTGGCCACTTCGGCGCGCAGCCCCACGCCAAAGCGGTGCGTGGGCCAAACCACGAGACCACCGGCCACGCCCATGTCCAGCCACAGGCCCGCGCGGTCGCGCAGACTCGCGTCTTCGCTGCGAAAGCGGATCGCGCCGGCACGAATCACCGCGCAGGCGTCGGCGCCGAGCTTCGCTCGTGGCGCGAACTCGGCGCAGCCTTGCAGGCCGCCCGCAAAGCCGTCGACTCGGCCGAGACGCTCACCGTCGCTGGACTCGACGCGCGTCGGCGGTGACCAACGGCCCAGGGCGTGAAGCGAGGCGCGGCCGAAGTGCCAGCCCGCGCGCAGTTCTACGGCCGCGCCCAGGGGCGCGAACTGGGCGAGGCTGGCGGCGCCGCCGAGGGCCACCACGGCGCCGCGATGAAGCTGGGGGCGCGGGCGTGTCGGCGCAGCTTCGGGTGGATCTGTTTGGGGGTCGGGAGGCTCGTCGTCCGACGGCGAACTCTCGTCGCTCGTGTCGGGCTTCGGCTCCGTGGGCGTCGCTTCGTCGGGAGCCGGCGGGGCAGCGGGGACCTGGCAGTCCGGACAATCGGGCTCGGGTTCGGGTTTGGGCTCGGGCTGTGTCGCGCTCGCGCGCTGCGGGGCGCTGCCGGCCACCGTGACGACGGCCGCGGCCACGAGGGCCTCGCAGTCTCGGTCTTCGAGGGTCCAGGTGGCCTCCAAACCCTCGAATTCGGCCCTCAGCTCGAGATGAAAGGACGCCCCCGCGTTGCCGGCGGAGCTTTGGATCTCGGACACGCGCGCGTTGACGCGTAGCCGCGGGTCGACGGCCGCGTCGTTCAGGCGCTGGGTAAAGGCCTCGTCCGAGGGGCAGCCCTCGACGCCCTCGAGGCGCCACTGAGCGTCGGCCTCGAGGGCCGCCGGCTCCGGGGGAGCGCCGGCGCTCGGGGCCAGCTCGACGAGCGAAGCGAGCGCGCCGAGCAGGGCCGAGGCGAGAAGGGCAAAGGCCACGGCGAACGAGTATGTCCGAGCGCGCGCGCGCGGACCAGCCTACGGGCGCGGGGCGCTTCGCTCTGGGGCTCGCGTGCGAGGCTCAGCGCCGACGCGCGGCCCAGGGAAGCCACGCGGCCAAGATGAGAATTCCGGGAGCCAGGGGGGGCGAAGCTCCAAACAGCGCGTCACGGATCGACGCCGCCGCCCCCTGCTCGGGTCGGATCTCACGCGCGAAGGCGTAGTTGTGCTCGAAGTGTTCCCACAAGCCGAGCAAGGCGATCGCCGCCACCACGCCCAAAAGCGCGATGCCGACGCGGCGGCGCACGCTTCCCGGCGCGGCCTCGCCGACGCTGGTCGCACCGGCGATGCCGAGGCCGCAGGCCACAAAGGCCAGGAGCTGCACGCCTTCGCTATGCTCTTGAAAGAAGAGCTCGAGGGGCGTGAGCACGAACAAGGCCAGGGCCGTGATCCGCAGCGTGCGGCGAAGGCCCTGGCTCTCGTCGATTCGAGCGGCGTCGCTCATCGGGGTTTACTTGGATGCGGCGAGCATCTTGGCGGCGGAGGTCTTGGCCTCTTCGCCACCGAGCTCGCCGACCTTGTCCAAGAACATGATGGGGTCCGAGTAGGGGCGGGCCTTGACGATCGCGTCGGCCTGGCTCTCGTCGATGCCGGGGATCTGGGCAATGGTTGCGGCGTCCGACTCGTTCGGATCGATCGGCACAAAGACGTACTTCTCGAAAGCCGTGACCTGCTCGGCGTCGACGTACTTGGCGATCTCTTTGCGGAACTGGGCGATGCTCACGTAGGGCCGGTACTCGTCGAACTCGTGGGCCATGCGCTGACCGACGTCGGGGATCGTCAGGAACTGCTCTTTGGTGGCCGTGTTCAAGTTGAGCTTCTCGCTCGGCGGAGTCGGGGTGGGCGTCGCTTCGGCTTCGCTCTTGGCCGTCTCGGCAGCCTCGCCGGTGGCCGCCGCCTCCGCGGTGGGGGCCGCCGCGGCTTCGTCCGACTTGGCGGCGCCGTCGTCCTTGCCGTCACAGGCGACGGTGAGGACCAAGCAAAGGGGGGCGAGAAGGCGTCGAGTGCGTCGTGAGTGGATCATGAGAGGCGTGCCCGAGGGCGTCGGTGAGAGTACGAAACCGCCTCGGGGCTGACCACCGATGTCGCGCGCCTTTACGCGTGGGAAAGGCCACGCGGATCAAAAGTCGATCAGCACGCGTGGCTTGGGCTTTTTGGGCGGCGGCGCGTGAAAGGCGATCGAGAAGGTTCCCCCGAACTCGGGGCTCACGTAAGGGTTGTCCTCGAATGCGGGGCGCAGCTGGGCGTCCCCGCGCAAAAACATCATGCGGGCGCCGCCCCACAC
>JAUIJR010000614.1 GCA_030431075.1 Polyangia bacterium
GCCTTGACCCGTACGCGCGTTCCCGCGCGAAGAAGGCCCACGCGCGCGGCGTCGTCGTCGGGGCTCAGGCGCACGGTCACCGCGCCCGAGGTGACCAGGCCATGCTTGGGGTACTCGCTCTCCTCTTCGGCCGTGATCTGCGTGTGGTCGAAGAGATCCGGGAAGCTTTCGTAGTGGCCCTTGTCGTCCGCCACGAAGCCAGGCCCCTGTGCACCCGCGGGCGCGGGCTCCTCGGGCCCCTCGTCGTCCCCCGCCTCGGCCTCGGGATCCTCGCCCTCGTCGCCCGAGCCCTCGTCCGCGCCATCGCCATCGTCACCGCCGCCTCCCGAGCCGGAGCCCTCTTCCGGTGCCTCACCGGCCTCCTCCCCCGCGTCCGCCTTCGAGCCCTTGCCGCCCCCGGAGCCCAGAAATTCGTAGCCGAGCATGGTCAAGGCCGCACCGATCGCGGCGCTTCCCAGCATTTCGACGAGTCGCTTGCTCTCCATGGGCGGCGGGACGGGACCATAGTCAGCCGGCCCGCGCCAGGCAAGGGTCCCAATCGCTCTCGCTGGCCTCGGCGCGCCGGATGGCTTGCCCATGGCGCGCCTGGCGTCTAATAAAGGCGACGTGCTGGATGCCCCCCTCTCGCGCGCGGCGCGGGTCCTCCTCGGGACCCTGTGCATCGCGGGTCCGGCCGCGACGCTGAGCAGCGCCGCGCAGGCCGCTCCCCCCGCCGAGACTGCGGCCGCGTCCGCGCCGGAGTCCGCGCCCGAGCCGGAGTCCGCGCCCGAGCCCGAAGCCGAAGCCGAGCCCGCGGCCGCCCCTGCCCCGAGCAAGATCCGGCCGCCGCGGGTCGATGGCGGCTACTACGGCGGCAACTTCACCGGCGGCATCAACCTGGCGCGGGTGATGAGCCTCGACACCGAGGGCGCCTTCGCCGGCGGTGGCGTGGGCCTGCGGGCGGGCGACGTCGTCTACCCCTGGATGACGATCGGCATCGACGTCTCCGGGTTCTTTGGCGCCTCGGGCTTCGCGGGGGGCCAGCGACTGGTCTCCGGGCAGCTGCTCATGGACGTGGGCTTTTTGCCCAAACCGAGCTTGCCCCTGTCTTTGCGCGTGGCCTTCGGATTCGGCGGCGGGCGCATCACCCAAAGCGATGGCCGCACGGGTGGTTTTGGTGGGGCGGCATTTCGCGGCGCATTGCGCTACGAGTTTTTCCCCCGAGTCGAACGCTACCGGCCACGGCGCGGCGGCGGCTTTGGCCTCGGCCCCGAGCTCGCCTACACGATCAATCCGCCCGGCAAAAAAGGCGGCCCCTTGGCCCAGACCCTCACCGTGGGCCTGACCTTGACCTGGTACCGCGGCCGCTGAGGCCCGCCCACAGCCGAGCGCGAGAACTCAGGTGACCTGGTAGGTCTGCCGCTGCGTCTCGATCGACTCGCCCGGTCGGGGCAAGGGCAGCCCCTCGCCGACGAAGCGAATCACGGCCACCGTCACGTTGTCGTGGCCACCGGCGCGGCAGGCCGCCTCGGTGAGGGCACGCGAGCAACGCACCGGGTCCTCTTGGCGCAGCATCACGTCGAGGATCTGTGGATCGGTGAGGTGACCGTCGAGGCCGTCGGTGCACAGCAAGATGGTGTCTCCGCTGCGCACCGTGACGTGGACGATCTCGGGGGTGCAGGTGGGCTGCACGCCGAGCGCCTGCAAAAGCACGTTGCGGTGCTCGTAGCTGCGCGCTTGCTCGGGCGTCAGCTGCCCGGTCGCGATCATCTGGCCCACGACCGAGTGATCGGTGGTCAGCTGCTGCAGCACGCGGCCGCGTCGCAAGTAAGCGCGCGAGTCACCGAGGTGGGCCAAGGTCACGCCGCCATTGCCGATGTAGGCCGCGGTCATGGTCGAGCCCATGCCCGCTTTTTCGGGGTGCTGGCGCGCATGCTCGGCGATCGAGCGGTTGGCGTTTTGCATCGCGGTGAGCATGGCCCCGTCGAGGGCCTGCTGGTCCGCGTAGGGCCCGTAGGCTTTCATCGTGGCCAAGAGCTGCTGCCCGGCCATCTGCGAGGCCACATCACCGGCCGCCGCCCCGCCCATCCCGTCGCAGACGGCGACGAGGGCCGAGGCCCGGTCGAGCTCTTGGATGCGCACCTCTTCGGCGAGGCCGTCGACACCGGCCCCCAAGCGCGCCGCGACGAAGAAGTCTTCGTTGCGCTCACGCGTGCAGCCGACCTCGGTGCGGGCGAAGAGCTCGACGCGCGCCATGATCAGCCGATCCCCCGCACGCGAAAGAGCTGGTCGCCGACCCGGAACATGTCGTTCTCGCCGAGCACCGCGTTGCCGCGCAAGCGCAAGTAGGTGCCGTTGGCCGAGGCCATGTCCTCGAGCACGACCGACATCGCGCCTTGGCGCATCTCCATGCGCAAGCGAGCGTGGCGGCGGCTCAAGAAGTTGTCGTTGGGGAACAAGACGTCGCCGTTCTCGCGGCCAAAGGTCGTCTGCCCGCCGCGAAGGTAGTGCACGTCCGAGGGCTGCCCTCCGACGCCGATGCAGCTGAGCTTGCCCCACGCGGGATCGACGGGCGTCCCGAACATGCGCACCTGGTCGTGATCGGCGGGCTGCTCGCGGTCTTCGGGGCCGAGGTTGTCGAGGCGCATCAGCTGGTGGCCGAGCAAGAAGTGGTCCCCCGGGTAGACGGGCTGCGGCGACAAGATCCGCACGTAGACCCCGTTGCGTGAGCCG
>JAUIJR010000615.1 GCA_030431075.1 Polyangia bacterium
GGGCACGCCCGCGCTCAGCTCGCCACGCCACTGGTCTTTTTCGTGGCCGCGACGACGCACCGCGTACTGCCGATACATCGCGTCGTTCTCGAGCGCGAGCAAGGCCGTGTAGCGGGACATGACGGTGTAGTCCTGCGACAAGGCGACGATCTGATCTTTGGCGTCGTAGCCGGCGTGCGTCGTCAGCCAGTTGATCTGGGCCGCCGCCCACAAGCGCGGCAGGTAGGGGTGTGCGCCGCGGGCCGGATCGGCTTGCAAGGAGACTTCACTACGCTCGCCGGTGCTGCGGCGCGTCAAGGTGGCGGCGCCCGTCCAGGTCTGGGCGTCGGGGCGCAGCTTGCCGGTGACCACCAGGGCCTCCCCGCTTCGCAAGGGCGGCACGACGGCCGGGTGGACGTCGAAGGCGCCCGGCGGGAGCTGCAAGTCCAGGTCCTGCATCGCCGGCACGCGGGCGCGGTACTGCAGCTCGCGGGCGATCCCCTCGAGCTCGTCGCTGATGCCGGCCTGCACAAAGTCGCCTCCGGTAACGCGGGCCAGCTCGTCGAGGACCAGCGCATCGGTGCGGGCTCCGAGGCCCACCGCCTGCAATCGGACGCCGCGCATGCCTTCGCCTTGGGCGAGGGCGACGAGCCCGTCGGCACTCATCTCTCCGGAGGTGGCGACGCCGTCGCCGAGGTAGACCACCACGCGCGTCGCTCCCGAGCGCGCCGGCATCAAGCTGGCGGCCTGTTCGAGCATCTCGCCGAGGTCGCTGGCGCCACCGATGGATTGCTGGCCCAAAAAGCGCTCGACGCCCGCGATCGACTGCGGGTCCGCGGCGACCAGTCCGGGAGAGAAGCTGTCGCAGGCCGTGTCGCAGGCGAGGACGGTGAAGCGATCGTCGGCGTCGAGGGCCTCCAAGCTGGCCGAGATCAGGCCTCCGGCCGCGGTCCAAAGCTCGGGCGCAGTCCCGTGGGAGCGATCCGCGACGAAGACGTAGTCGACGGCCTCCGGGGCCTCGACCGCGAACTCGGGGCGCAAGGCGAGCATGAAGTAGTTTTGCCCGTCGCGATCGCGGTGGGTCACGAAGCTCTGCGCCGGCGCCGGGACGTCGATGCCCAGCTCGTGCGAGGGCACGAAGCGGTCTGCCTCGTGATGCAAGAAGAGCGCTCCATCGCGGCTCGTCCGGGTCAGCTGGGACATCGGCGTTTGGATGCGGTCGAGGTCGACGCCCGCGAGGTTCTCGGGGTCGACGGCGATGTCGAAGCTGAATTTCCCGATCTCGGTCGCCCCCGCGCCGCTGCCACCCATGGGGTAGCGGTAGCGCAGCTGCCCCGCCTCGACCTCGTCGAGGGTCTGGGTGTAGCTCAAGCGTACCCGTCGCTCACCGTGCGGCGGGATCGGGAAGATCTTGAGCTTGAAGACGTTGCCCTGCTCCCACTCGAACAAGGCGGGGTCGCGGGGCACGACGCGGTCGACGATGCTCTTGAAGATAGCGCGCGCGCGGGTCTTCTCGACCATGGCCCCCTCCATCCAGCGCGAACCGACCAGCAAGGCCAAGCCGGAGATCGAAGCGTCGCCGGGCAGGGGAAATCGGTAGGTGCCCTCGAGCTCGGCCCCAGAGTCGTTGACGAAGGCCTGCTCGATCTCGGTGAGCGCGACGCGACCACGAATGGTCACGCGAACCTTTTGCTCGCGCAGACGCAGCGGCTGGGACTGCGACTGCGTGTTGGGCCGCCGCGCCGTCAAGCTCCCGACGCCCGGCAAAAGGCCGTCGGCCAAGACACGCGCTTGTTCGAAGTCGCGGGCCCACTCGGCGCTGCGCAGCGGCTCCAAGCTCGCGCGCGGTTGGACGAGCGGCGTCGCGTCGCTCAGCGGGGTGTCGAGCTTCTCGCCGGTGCCCAGTTCGACCTCCCGATCGCCGATCTTCAAGCGCGCCGACCCCGAGAGCACGGACCAGCTGCGTCGCTGCTCGCCCGCGTCGAGCTGCAGTCGCGCCCCGCTCAGCTCGGCCACCTCGCCGTGGCTCGCCAGGCTCGCGGGCGAAGCTCCCGCGACCAAGATCGCCCGACCGGCCCGCAGCTCGATGGCTCCGCCGTCTCGCGCCGGCAAGACGAACTCGCTTTGTTCGTCGACGCGAAGGCGCGTGCCGTCGTTGAGCGCGAGCTCGGCGCGGACACCCGCCGGGGTCTTCAGGGTCTGTCCCGCGCGCAGCTGCGCGCCTTGTCCCAAGAAGGTCCCGGCCGGGAGCGCGGGCGAGGCCAGGCCCCCGCTGCCTCGCAGCTCGACCAAGGTGGCGATCTGGGCCGCGTCAGCTTCGGCCGCCTGGCCGGAATCGGCCTCGGAGCTCGGAGCCTCCGCCCCTCCGCAGGCGGTGACAATGGCGATGAGGGCCAAGAAGAGGGGCTGACGGGGCAGTTTCGACATTGCGGGCGCTCCCAACGCGCGGTCCTCCCCCGCGTTGTGGGCCCGAGAACGCCCCCTGCGCCGCGCCCCTTACGGCCCCCGGGCGACGAAATTCGCGGTCTGGCCCGAGCTTCGTCGACGCGAGAGCGAGCGCCACTACACTTGCTGCGTGGATCCTTCGGCCCGCGAACTCACCGCCTTCGTCGAGGCCCGTGGCCGTCGGCGGATCTTGGCGGGCGTTGCGGCCAGCGCGATCGCGCTGTTGGGGATCGCCGGCCTCGCCACTTGGTGGCCGGACAGCTGCGACGCCTTCGTCGACGA
>JAUIJR010000616.1 GCA_030431075.1 Polyangia bacterium
GCTGCACTTGGTTGGCGCTGGGGTCTTTGAGGACCTTGCGAAAGGCCTTCACCGTCATCGGGCGGTGCGCGGCGAAGAGCATGCTCTCGATGATCGACATCAAGCGCTCGGAGGCCTCGCCCTCGACCTCGGAGAGGTCGTCTTCGAGATCGATGGGGAGCTCGGAGACGAGCTCGACGCCGGCTTCTTGGGCCCGGCGCTTGGCGTCGTCGACGGCCGCGAGCTTGGCCGCGACATCGGCGATGTCCATGGCGTCGCCGGCGTCCCCTTCGTCATGGCCGAGGGCGGAGACGAGGTCGTCGATGTCCGGCGCGTCGCCCTCGTCACCCTCGTCGGGGCTGGGGGCTTCGGTCTCGGACTCGGTCTCGGGCGCGGACTCCGTCTCGGGCGCGGACTCGGTCTCGGGCTCGGGTGGGGACTGGTCGTCAGGTGCGGACACGGCTTTGATGCACGAAGAAAGGGGGTTGGGGCGGCGAGTCTAGATCGACTTCGGGCCTAGCTTTGGCCTTCGCCCTCGGGTTCGGAAATTTCGCTGCTTTGGACGGTCGAGCCCATGGCCTCGGCATCGACGCGGCGCACCAGCTCCAAGCTGGTGCTGCCTTCGGGCTGGTGCACGCCCAGCACGCCCATCTTCACCATCTCCAAGATGGACATCAAGGTGACCACCAGCATCTGGCGCAGCTCTCGCTCGGAGTTCCAGACCTGGCTGACGAACATGCTCTCGAAGTCGACCCGCTCGTGCTCGCGCAGCAGCAAGGTCAGCTGCTCGATGCGCTCGCGCACGGTGATCGGCTCGAGCACGACTTCGTGGCTCTGGCGGACCTTGGCGCGGTCGAGCACCCGGTTGTAGGCGTCGGCCAGGCGAAACAAGGTGATCGGGGCCAGGCCCGGCGGCAGCGGGTCGACGTCGATGTCGCCGCCGCGGCCAAAGACGTCGCGGCCGACCACGGGGCGCTCGCCGAGCTCGTGGGCCGCGGCCCGAAAGCGCTCGTACTCGAGCAAGCGGCGGATGAGCTCCTCGCGCGGGTCGACGCCCTCTTCTTCGCTCTCTTCGTCGCCCTCGTCCGCGTTGGGGTCCTGCGGCAGCAGCTCGCGGCTTTTGAGGTAGGCCAAGGTCGCGGCCATCACCAGGTACTCGCCGGCGACCTCGATGTCCAAGGCCCGCGCGAAGGCCAAGTACTCGATGTACTTCTCGGTGATGAAGGCGATGGGGATGTCGAGGATGTCGAGCTCGTGGCGGCGGACCAGGTGCAACAAGAGGTCCAAGGGCCCCTCGAAGACCTCGAGGCTGACCGCGTAGCTGTCCTTGGTGGCGACGCCGTCGCCCAAGAAGGTCTCGATCTGGGCCGCGGCCGCGGCCGTCTGGGCGCGAACCACGGAGGGGTCCACGCCTTCGCCCTCGGCCACGGTTTCGGTCTCGGCCACGCCTTCGCCCTGGGGCTGAGCCTCGGCCTCGGGGCTCGCGTCTTGCGTCTCTTCGCTCATGCGCCCAACCCCACGGCGAAGGTCCAGGCCCAGTCGGCCACGGCGTAAAAAGGTGCGAAGAGGATCATCAAAAAGCGACTGCCGGCGACCATCAAGACGATGAGCAAGATGCCCCCGTACTGCGTGAGCCACTCGTCCACCGCCTCCCAGCGGCTGGGCATCAAGAAGGCGAGGATCTTGCCGCCGTCGAGGGGGTGCAGGGGGATCAAGTTGAAGACCATGAGCACCAAGTTCAGCTGCAACAAGGTCAGCAGGGGCAGCGCGAGGCCAGCCCCCAAGACCCCGGCGGCCGAACAGATGGCGGCGACCCCCAAGACGACCAGGGCCAAAAGCAGGTTGAACATCGGCCCGGCCAAGGCGACCAGGGCCATGCCGCCCCGCATCGAGACCGTGCGCTTGTAGTGCCGTGGCTGGGTGGGCACGGGGCGACCCCAGCCGAACAAGGGCATGGCGGTGAAGGCCGCGACCACGGGCAAGAGCAAGGTGCCGATGGGGTCGGCGTGCGAGACCGGGTTCAGGGTCAAGCGCCCCTCGCCCTCGGGCGTGGGATCTCCCAGCTTGTGGGCCACGAAGGCGTGTCCGAACTCGTGCACGGCGATCGAGAGAACCAGCGAGACCAAGAAGATCCCCGCGAGTTCGATCTCCTGGCTGGTGATCGCGAGCAGCATGCGGACCCGTTGCGCGCTCGACGCACGGCGCGTCCGGAGTGCTTATCAGCCGCGAGATCGGCCGTCAACGCGGATCGCCTCGCCTCGGGGCGCGCCCTCACCCACCCCACTGCCCTAGGCGCGCGGGTGGTGTTCGTCGTAGGCGGCGCGCAGGTGTTGGGAGCTCAGGTGGGTGTAGATCTGGGTGGTCGAGATGTCGGCGTGACCCAGCAGCGCCTGCACCGCGCGCAGGTCGGCGCCGCCCTCGAGCAGATGGGTGGCGAAGGAGTGCCGCAGCTTGTGGGGTGAGACCGGTCGCGTGATGCCCGCGCGCAAGGCGTGCTGACGCGTGCGCGCAAAAAAGCCCTGCCGGGTCAGCGGCCGACCGCGTCGGTTCAAGAACACGTGCACCCGATCGACGCGCCCTTTGGCTTCGGCCGCGAAAGTCGGCCGCCCCGACTCCAGCCAGGCCATGGTCGCCACCAAAGCGCAGTCGCCCAGCGGCACCATGCGCTGCTTGTTGCCCTTGCCGTAGAGCAGCACCAGGCCTTGGTCGAGGTGCAGCTGGTCGA
>JAUIJR010000617.1 GCA_030431075.1 Polyangia bacterium
TCGTTGTAGAACTTACTCTCCGCCGCTTCGATCAGAACGTCGCGCAGGATGTTGGGTGGAAAGCCGAGCTCGCTGCCCATGTCTTCGCAGTAGAGTACAAAGATAAAGCGGTCGAGGAGCCGCTGGGTGACGGCCACAAGACGACGCAGTCGGCCCTCGTTCTCGTAGTTGGGGTTGGCCTTCCGCAGCGCTGCGAACAAGTGCTCACGATAGGCCTGGTACTCCTTGTAGAAGTCGGTCTCGAGCGCCCGCTCGTGAGTGAGCTGTTCGCCGAGGTATGCCCGAAAGTTGTGGATCGGCTTCGTGGTGAGGGCGGCGTATCCTCCGTGTTCTCCAAAAACCACGTACCCGGTTACCGCCGGGGGAGGACACGCCACCCATGCTCAAGCTTACCGAAGAAACCGACGTTGTGACCACCACTCTCGACCAGCTCGCCCGCGAAGGCGCTCGACGAATGCTCGAGGCGGCGCTTGAAGCGGAAGTCGAGGCCTATCTCGAGAAGCACCGTGGGGTGCGCGACGAGACGGGACGCGCGATGGTGGTGCGCAACGGCAAGGCGCGGCCCCGGAAGGTGACCTGTGGCGCGGGCACCATGGAGGTGAGCGCGCCCCGCGTGAACGACAAGCGCGTCGACGACGGCGGCAAGCGGCTGCGGTTCACGAGCACGATTCTTCCGCCGTACATGCGCCGCTCGCCGAAGGTGAACGAGGTGATCCCGGTGCTCTACCTTCGGGGCCTCTCCACCGGCGACTTCAAGCCTGCCCTCACGGAGCTGCTCGGCGACGACGCGGCGGGGCTCTCGAGCACCAACATCGCCCGCCTGACGCAGACCTGGGTGGAAGAGTACCGAGAGTTCCGGTTCCGTAGCTTGGCCGACCGCGACTACGTCTACGTGTGGGTCGACGGCGTGCACTTCAACGTTCGCCTTGAGGACGAGCGGCTTTGCACCCTCGTCATGCTCGGTGTCCGACCCGACGGCACGAAGGAGCTCATCGCTGTCGAAGATGGCTACCGCGAGAGCCGTGAGAGCTGGGCCGAGGTTCTACGCGACCTTCGCCGCCGCGGGATGCAAGCCCCCGCGCTCGCCATCGGTGACGGGGCGCTCGGGTTCTGGGCGGCGCTGCGGGACGTCTGGCCGAGCACCCGAGCCCAGCGAGACTGGTGCCACAAGATGGCGAACGTCCTCGACAAGCTCCCGAAGCGGCTCCAGCCAAAGGCCAAGGCGATGCTGCGCGACATCATGTACGCCGACAGCCGGGCCGACGCCGAAGAGCACGTCGCTGCCTTCGAAGAGGTCTTCGCCGTCAAGAACAAGAAGGCGACGGAGTGCCTCGCGAAAGACCTCGACGAGCTCTTCACCTTCTTCGAGTTCCCCGCCCAGCACTGGCAGCACATCCGAACGTCGAACCCCATCGAATCCGCGTTCGCGACCGTTCGTCTCCGGCAGCGGGTGACGAAGGGGGCGGGCAATCGCAACAAGGCGCTCGCCATGGCCTTCAAGCTCCTCGACATGGCTCAAGCCCGTTGGCGGCGAATCTCCGCCGCCTCGCTCCTACCTCTCGTTCGCGCCGGCGTCGTCTTCCACGATGGTGTCCAGCTCGAACGCGCGGAGGAAAGCGCCGCCTGATCATGAAGACCCGATCCACAACATTTGACGATATCTCCTTACGCTCGGCGGACGGTTTTCCCGGGTTCTCCCGGTGATGGAGTGGCCTGATCTCAAGTGGGTGGGGGGCATGTTCACCGCGGCCGATGACGAGTCAGAGCCCCAGAGGTTGATGCAGTTCAACTCGGGCGGGCCGCACTACCGCTCGGAGTCCGTTGTGCCGGGAGTGGTAGACCCGGTGTAGCGATGGGTAGCCGTCAGCCGTCGAGGTCGGGCTGCTCTGGTGGATGTGGCCGATTCTCGCGTTCGCGCTCGCCGGGCTCAGTGCTCGGCGCGGGATCGAACCTGCCGCGCAGCTCTCTACCCCATGGGGCAGCGGAGTCGCGGCTTCGCTCGCGGTCTTGGTGGTCTTGCTGCTGAGCCGAGTGGGCATGGGGGCCGGGGGAGTCCACTCAGCCGGACGTGTATTCGGCGCGTGCGTGGTCGTCGGTGCGCTAGTTCCGGTCGGACTGGCGGGCCATACCACGGGTACGCGGTCGCTCGTCAGCCGAGCGGTCGCGGCCATTCTTGCGGTTACGATGACGTGGCCGTTCTGATTCGCATCAGTTCGCCCCCGTGCTTCGTAACTGGCCGCAATCCGCGCACACCGCTCCCAGGCCAACAGCTTCCCAAGCTGGCTGTCGCCGGCTCGAGCCCGATCGCCCGGTCTGTTCAAGGTTGTTGAAATGGTTGGGGAATTTCCGGTTTGTTCGCCTTCCAGTGCGTCCGGAGCGGGGCGGCCCTCAGACCGCCCTCTGCGGGCGTTTCGGGCCCGCGCGTTCGCTGCTATCCTGGGTCCATGAGCACGAGAGCGGAGCGAGCCCAGAGACGACGCGAATCATGGGTGGGCGAGGTCGTTCCGACCGGAGCTCCCAAGCCGCTCGCGTACGACGCGATGGCGCTCGACGAACGACTGATGGCGTTCGCTGCGTTGAATGCCCGGGTTTGGCAGGCCGCCGGGTTGCTCCCGCTGCCCGCTCTGGAACGCTCGCAATGGCCAGGAAGCATCGTCGAGCCCGCGTCCGATGGCTGAAGCCATGTTGCCCCTGCCAGAGGAC
>JAUIJR010000096.1 GCA_030431075.1 Polyangia bacterium
GAGCTCGAGGTTCCACTTGGCTTTGACGTGCGTGGGGTCGGCCTTGAGACAGTCGATGTAGGCCGTGATGGCGGCTTCGTAGTTCTCGGCGTCGAACTCGATGTTCCCGAGCTCGTAGTGCGCACTGGACGAGATCGCGCTGTCGGCCGACTCGGAGGCCAGCTGAAAGCTGCTGCGCGCGGTGTCCAGATCCTCGCGCGCCAAGGCGATGAGCCCCTTGTCGAGGTGCAGCTCGGCCCGCTCACCGCGACGCTCGATGGCGGCGTCGATGCGCTCGAGGGCCGCGTCGTAGTTGCCCTCGTCGTAGGCGCGGATGGCCGCCTCGACGTCGGCATCGGGGCCCGCGAGGGCCTCGGCCAACCAGCCCGCCAACAAGAGCGCCGCGATTGTGCTTCTCATGCCTGGGCCTCCTCGCGCCGCGTCCGGCGGCGATCCCCCAGCGCCAAGGCCAAGCACAAGAGCGCAAAGGCGGGCAGCACGACGAAGGGGAAGCTCTCTTCGCGCTCGATCTCGACGTTGTCTTCGCGTTGCGCGACCGCCAGCTCGGCCAGCTGCTCGCGGACGGCGTCGAGCCCAAAGGCATCCGGCGAGACGTGGGTGTAGGCGCCCCCGGTCATCTTGGCGATCTCGCGCAAGGTCGCCTCGTCGAGGCGGGTCATCACGACCTTGCCCTCGTCGTCCTTGACCCACCCGGCGGGGCGTCCGCGGTGGTCGAACTTCACGACCGGCTGGCCCGACTTCGAGCCGATCCCGACGGTGTAGATGCGCACCCCGACCCGCGCCGCTTCGGTGGCGACCTCGATCGGCGCGCTCGCGTTGTCCTCGCCGTCGGTCAGCAAGATGATCACCTGGTCGGCTTCGTCGGGACTGGGCGCGGCGGCGGCGTCTTCGTCCGTCCCCTCGTCCTCACCTTCGTCCTCTTCGGCTTCGGCGCTGGGAAGCTCGCCGCTGGCGTCGCGGCGCGCCTCGAGCAAGAAGCGCAAGCTCAAGTTCAGGGCCTTGCCGATCGCGGTGCCACCGGGGTTCTCGGTGCGGGGATCCGCGGCGCGCAGGTACATGCGAAGCAGCCGCATGTCCGAGGTCAGCGGGAGGCCCCGTGCCTCGCCGGCGAAGACGACCACCCCGACCCGGTCCCCGCGGGCGCGCGCGTCGTCGATGAAGTGGCTCAGCTCGGCCTCGAGACGCTCGATGCGACTCGGGTAGACGTCGTCGACGAGCATCGACTTCGAGTAGTCGACGGCCACCACGATGTCCAAGCCCTTGGCCGGGATGACCTTGGCCACGCCACCGTGTTGGGGCCGTAGCAAGGCGACGCACACCGCGGCCAGCGCGAGCAGGGTGAAGACGGCCCGCACGATGCGAGCTTCGGCGTTGACCGAGGCGACCAGCGGCGCGATGGCCTCCGGGCGCCCGAGGCCGGCGAGCGCACGTCGACGCGCCCGTCGTCCGTAGCCGTACAGCCCGATCGCCACCAACACGCCCAGCAAGGTCCAAGCCCAGCCCGCGTGCGCGAAGTGATCGCGGTAGAGCAAGAGCAGCTCGTTCACGGGAACCTCCGCAGTCGGGTGTTGCGCAAGGCGATGTCGAGCAACAAGAAGACCCACGCGGGCCACAGCGCCCACCAAAAGAGCTCGGCCCGGATCTCGATGGTCTCGACCTCGCTGGTCTCGAGCTTGTCGAGCAGATCTTGGAAGCTGGTCTCGAGGGCGCCGCGGTCCTCGGCCGTGTAGGCGAAGCCGCCCGTCGCCGAGGCGATGCGCTCGAGCGCCGCCGGATCCACCGAGCCCTGGTGGCGGCCGATCAACACCGTGTAGACGCGGACGCCCCGACGGGCCGCCTCTTGGGCGATGGTGTCGGGATCGTTGCCGTCGGCCGTGTGCACGCCGTCGGTCACCAAGAGCACCACACGGGATCCCTCGCGCGCTTCTTCGGCGCTGCTGTCGGGACCGGCGGCCTCTTCGCGCTGGCTTTCCTCCTCGTCCTCGGCTTCGGCCGTCGCGTCGGCGTAGTTCGGATCTTCGGGGTCGGCGAGTCGGTTCAAGGCCATCCCCAGGCCGGCGCCGAGGGCCGTCTGTTTGCCGTCGATGACGCCGATCTGCAAGCGCCGCAGCAAGCCGCGGACCACCGCGTGATCCATGGTCAGGGGCGCGACGGTGGTCGGCGCGGCACCAAAGGCGACCAAGGCGACGCGGTCTCGAGGCCGACGCCGGATGAAGTCGTCGATCACCGTTTTGGCCGCGTCGAGGCGCGGCATGGACATGTCGTCGTTCTTCATCGACTCGGACATGTCCAAGGCGATGGCGATGTCGATGCCTTCGCTGGAGACCGAGTCGGACATGCGCGAAGAGACGGGGCGGGCCATCGCCACCACCAAGCAAAGCGCGGCCGCCAGTCGCAGCCCGGTCGGGAGCTCGGCGATGTGTGCGGCCATGCCCCGCCCGATGGCGGCCAGGCTGCGGGTCCGAGAAAAGCGCAAGGTGGCCGGCTTGGGTGCCCACCAAGCGCGCCAGGCCAAGGCCAGCAAAGGCAGGGGCGCGAGGGCGAACCACAAAGGCGCCGCGAACTCGATGTGCCGGAACTCCTCGCCTTGCCACATGGCGAACACGCCCAGGGCCACCCCGAGGGCCAAAAGGGCGTAGATCACTTGGTGCGCCCAGGTCCTCACGCGGCGTCCTCCTTCGACGATGCGCGCTCCGCTTCGGAGGTGGCCGGGCTCTGATCGCCCTCGTGTTCGTCATCATCCTCGTCGCGCTCGACGGGCTGCGTGCGTTGGACGAGCGCCCGCACGGTCTCGAGGGCGCCCCGGGTCTCTTCGGCCTCGGGGCTGAAGCGCGCGAACTTGACGAGGTCGCAGTCCTGCAAAAAGCGGATCAGGGTCTCGACCTCGACGCCTTCGAGGCGCGCGGCCGTCTCGGGTCGCTGCAAGGCGCGTCGCAGCTCGTCGGTCGTACGGTCGAGCGCTTCGACGCCGAAACGGCCCTCCACGTAGCCCTTCAAGATGCGGGTGAGCTCGACGTAGTACTCGGGAAACTCCCCGCGATCGAGCATCGCCTCGCGCTCGGACTCGAGCTGGCGCAGGGCCTCGAAGGCCAGCAAGTGCGGGGGCACGGGCGGCGGAGCTTGGGCCAAGACCTCGCGGCGCCGCCACCACACGTAAGCCCCCGCCAGAAAAATCGCCAACAGGACGGAGCCGGCGGCCGCGTAGATGATCGTCTCGGCCCGCTCGTTGGGGTACTCGCGCGAGACCAGCTCGTCTTCGCCGCGCCGCTGCGGGTCGGCCTCGTTTTCGAGCAAGCTGGCGACTTCGAACTCGTGCGGGGGCACGGGCACCGTCGTCACCTGCCCTTGGGGGTCGACCAAGGTCAGCTCGAAGGCCGGGGTCTGCTGCGGCCCCGTCTCGAAGGTCTGAAACCAGATGTGGAAGGTCTTGCGCAGCCCTTGGCCGCCGCTTTCGGGTTCGCTGCCTTGGTGGTCGATCACGTGAAAGCGACCGAAGTCGAAGCCGGTCGGCAAGTTCACGGCGTAGCCGCGCGGGTAGGCGGCGATGACCCGCAAGTCCATGCGGTCCCCGATCGCGCTTTGCTCCGGGGTCAAGCGAGTCGTCACCACCACCGGGTTCTCGGCCGCCGGCGCCGAGGGACTCGGCGGCGCGGCCCGAGCGAGCAAGCCGGGCAGCCCCACCACGCCCAGCGCGAGGAGCCCGGCGGCGAAGCGACGACGAAGCCGGCGGGCGAACATCAGCGCATCCTCCGGGCGCGGCGCTTGAAAAAGTGCACCAACGAGCTTTGCCAGTCGTCGCCGCACTGCACGGTGACGGTGTCGAGGGAGAGGCGCCGCATCACGGCGTCGAAGGCCGCGCGCTCTTTTTGTACGCGCTCGGCGTAGCGCCGCGCACGACCACGGCCCAAGTCGACGAAGCCCCCGGCCCCCAGCGCGTCGGCCTCGAAGCCGAGGGCCTCGAGATCTTCGACGGCGACCAGGCCCAGGGGCGGCAAGTTCAGCTCGATCGGGTCTTCGACGCGCACGGGGATGACCTCGTTGCCGCGCCGCACCAACTTGAGCGCGCGCTCGAAGGCGGCGCCGCGCTCGTCCTCGGTGGAGACGGCGTCGATGAAGTCGCTGACGAGCACCACGACGGCGTTGCGTCGGCGCAAGCGGGCCATGTAGCGCAGCGCCTCGGCCGGATCCGTGCCGCGCCCCTCGGGCTCGTGGGTGAGCACCTGGGTCACCACCGACAAGACGTGCTTGCGACCGCTGCGCGGCGGCACGAAGACCTCGACGCGATCGCTAAAGCCGATCAAGCCGACGCGGTCGTTGTTGCGGATGGCCGAGAACGCGAATGTCGCCACCAAGCGGGCGACGACCTGCCGCTTGTCGGCCTCGGTCGAGCCGAGGTCCAAGCTGCCGGACATGTCCACCAACAACATGACGGTGAGCTCGCGCTCCTCGGCGAAGAGCTTGACGTGGGGCTCGCCGGTGCGCGCGGTGACGTTCCAGTCGATGGTGCGCACGTCGTCGCCGGGCTCGTAGGCCCGCACCTCCGAAAAGGCCACGCCCTGCCCTTTGAACATCGACTGGTACGAGCCCGCGAGATGCTGGTCGACGAGGCGCGAGGTCTGAATCTCGATGCGCCGGACCTCCCGCAAGAGCGCCATCGTCCGCTCGCGTGCCTCGTCGGCGGCGCGGGCAGGTGCGCTCGGGGTCTTCGACCGATTGCGGGAGAACCAGGCCATCTCGAAAGGAGGTGGAAAGGGAGGAAAACGAAGGGCCGTGAGACTCAGGGGACGCGGACGTGCTCGAGGATGCCGCGGACGATCTCCTCGACGCTCTTGCCCTCGGCTTCGGCCTCGTACGAGAGGATGACACGGTGCCGCAGGACGTCGAGCGCGATGGCCTTGACGTCCTCGGGGCTCACGTAGCCGCGATGCCGCAAAAAGGCGTGGGCCCGCGCGGCCTGGAACAAGGCGATCGAGGCACGCGGCGAAGCGCCAAAGTCGATGAAGGGGGCCAAGCTGCCCAGGCCGACCTCGGCCGGACTGCGGGTGGCCGCGACCACGTCGACGATGTAGCGACGCACGGGCTCTTCGACGATGATGCGCTCGAGCACCTTGCGGGCGTTGTCGATCTCGGCCGGGCCGATCACCGGCTCGACCTCGATCTCGGGACGCGGTCCGCGGGCGGCCATGCGATCGACGATGGTCAGCTCCTCGTCGACCGTCGGGTACTCGACCTTGATCTTGAACATGAAGCGATCGAGCTGGGCTTCGGGCAGCGAGTAGGTGCCCTCTTGCTCGATCGGGTTTTGCGTCGCCAGCACCAAAAAGGGGTTGGGCAGCGGATAGGTGGTGTCGCCGATGGTGACGTGGCGCTCGGCCATCGCCTCGAGCAGGGCGCTTTGCACCTTGGCCGGCGCGCGGTTGATCTCGTCGGCGAGCAGCAAGTTGGTGAAGATCGGACCTTGCTTGTTGGAGAACTCGCCGCTTTGGTGGTTGTAGATCACCGTGCCGAGCACGTCCGAGGGCAGCAGGTCCGGCGTGAACTGCACGCGCTTGAAGGCCAGCTGCACGCAGCGCGCGAGGGTGTTGACGGTGAGGGTCTTGGCCAGACCGGGCGCGCCTTCGAGCAGCACGTGGCCGCCGCACAAAAGGCCCATGAAGACGCGCTCGACCATCTCGGACTGGCCGACGACGACCTTGCGAAGCTCGGTGAAGAGCCGCTCGACGAACTGGCTCTCGGCTTCGACCAACTCATTGATGACGCGGATGTCGTAATTGCTCATGGCTATTGCGTTGTGGGCTTGGGCGGCGCTCGGGGGGCGCCCCGAGCGACGAGAGCCGGTGGGCTCCGGACTTCGGCCCTGGCGCGCGGCCGGGACCGAGGCGACCCCGGGGGACGGGGTCTGCGAGGCGCAGTATAGGCCTGTGAGACGAATGTCGAGGGCTACCCGCGCCGGGCGCCCCGGTACCGAAGCCGGGACGGAGTCATTCCCGCTGGGATCTCGGGATCGCCGCGCGCGGGCGCTCGCGGGCGCGATAGCGCCCTTTGCGCGGGCCTCGCTGGGCGGCCGCGGCCCCCGTTTGACGCGCTGGGGCGGACGTTCTACAACGCCGCGGCGATGAGCATGAGCGATCCCAACGTCCGGTTCGACCTGCGTACGGTCAAGCGCTACCTCGACAGTGGACGCCTGGAGAAGGCCGAGTACGAGGCCTTTTTGTCCAAGCTCGACGACGCGGCCGAGAACATCACCGAGCCCGAAGAAGGCGGCGACGACGATGGCTTCGAAGATCGCATGACGCCCGCCAGCGAGCGCAGCAAAGAGGCCGCTCCGGCGCCCGCTGCCGCCGCGCCTGCGCCCGCGCCCAGCGCGGTGGCGCCCCCCCTCGTGCCGCCCGTGGCCCCGCCGGCCATCGGCGACGCCCCGGCTCCCCCGCCGCCCCCGCTCGAAGTCCCGATCGGCAAAGGCCCGAACTTCGGCCCCCCCAAGGTGGACTGAGTTGGCGATGGTCACGCGCGTGCGCGAGCTCGCCGTGACCCTCGGCCCCCGCATGCTCGCGCTCGCAGTCTGCGTCGGCGCGGGGACGAGCACGGCGTGTCGTCCGCTCGACGATCCGCCCCCCGTGGCGCGAGAGGGAAAGGACGACCCAGGCCCCGATGGCCCGGCCGCCCTCCCCGATTTCGTGGCGCTCGCGCAGCGCCTCTCGCCCTCGGTCGTCTCGGTCGTGTCGACCGTCAACATCGGTGACGAAGATCAGACCCGCATGCGCGGGATCGGCTCGGGGCTGATCGTCTCGAGCGAGGGTCAGATCCTCACCAACGAGCACGTCGTCCGCAACGCGGCTCGCGTCGAGGTCGAGCTGCATCAGCAGCGCACGGTGGCCGCCAAGGTCCTCTTTGCCGACGCGAGCTTGGACCTCGCGCTCTTGCAGATCACCGAGCCGGTGGCCGGCCTCATCCCGGCCAAGCTGCGCGAGAGCCCGGCCCAAGTCGGCGAGTGGGTGATGGCCCTCGGCCAGCCCTTCGCCTTGGGCAACACGGTCACGGTGGGCGTGGTCTCCGGCTTGCGTCGCAACCACGCGGACCTCGGCCGGCCCCGCGACCTCGACCGCGACGGCACCTGGTCCTTCATTCAGACCGACGCCTCGATCAACGTCGGCAACTCGGGCGGCCCCCTGGTCGATCTCGAGGGCCGCGTGGTCGGCGTGACCACGGCCGTGCGCGCGGACGGTCAGGGCCTGGCCTTCGCCATCCCCGCCGAGATGGCCCAGCGCTTCGTGACCGAGGTGCGCACCCACGGCCGCGTTCGTCACCCGCACTTGGGCGTCCGCGCCGAGAACGCGGGCCCCGGTGCCTTCCCCGGTCGCATGGCCGTCGTTCGGATCACCCGCATCGAGCAAGGCGGCGCGGCCGAACGCGCCGGCCTGCTCGCCGGAGATCTGGTCTTGCGGATCGGCGATGCCCCCGTGCACCGCGTGTCCGAGCTCGCCTGGGCCGCCCAGCTCGCCGGTGTCGACGCGAGCTTGCAGCTCGAGGTCGGCCGCCCCGACGGCAGCCGCCGCAAGGTCGAGCTCAAACCCGAAGGCGACTGAGCCTCAGCGACGCCGCTGCGCCGCCGAGGGCAGGTCGACGATGCCGGCCCAACGTGCCTCGGTGGTCGGGTCCTTGCCCGCGAGGCGATCGGCGAGGTCCTCAAAGACATCGCTGCCCCAGTAGAGCTCGTCGTCGATCGACAAAGTCGGCACCCCAAAGACGCCGGCGGCGATGGCCGCCTCGTTCTCGGCCCGAAAGGCCGCCTTGGCCTCGGGCGCCTGCGTCGCGGCGACGCGCGCCTCACCTTCGAGACCGGCCGCATCCAAGGCGGCGACGATCTTCTCGGGCGTCTCGATGCCCGTCGCCTCGGCGCTCCAAGTGGCGTCGAAGAGCACATCGACCACCCGCGCGCGCTGCTCCAGATCCGCCTCGCCCGCGACGACCCGCAGCGCCGTCAGTGGGTTGAAGGGATGCGCCGGCGGCAGCCCAAAAGAGACGCCGGCGCGGGCGGCCCGCCGCACGCAGTGCTTGAAGGTGTAGCGGCGCTTGGGCTCGATCTCCGCGGGCCCGAGCTGCCCCCAGTGATTGAGCAAAGCCGCAAAGAGCACCGGCTTGGCCTCGAGCACCAGGCCCTGCGCCTCGCAAAAGGCCGGCGCCTCCTTCCACGCGAGGTAGGAGTAAGGCGAGATGAAGTCGAAACGAAAGCAGAGGCGGCGGTCGCTCACGCGGCCATTGTAGTCCTCTGGGCCGCCGCATATCCTCCGCGCCATGCTCGAGTTTTCCCTCGCCTCCGAACTCGCCTGCAGCGCCCGTCGAGCCTGGGAGCTGTGCTTGGACCCCGAGTACCAGCGCCGGATGTACATCGAGGGCTTGGGCTTCGACGGCTGTGAGCTCGACCCGCCCCGCGAGTCGGGGGCGATCTTCGAGCGCCGCATGCGAGTGGTGCCGCGCCTCGATCTCCCCGGACCGATCCGCAAGCTGCTCGGCGAGCGCTTCGCCTACTTCGAGCACATCCGCTACGACCGCGAGACCAAGCACTGGGACTGGCACTTGGAGATGCCGGTGCTGGGCCAACGCCTGACCATCGCCGGCGACATCGAGATGGAGCCCAAAGGCGAGCTCACCTGCACCCGCAAGGCGAACTTTCGCATCGAGGCGCGGATCTTCGGCGTCGGCGGCCTGCTCGAAAAGACGGCCAAAAAAGAGGTCCTCGCCAACTTCGAAAAGTCGGTCCCGATGTTCGGCAAGTTCGGCGAGTCGGGGCCGGTGCCGCCGCTTTGAATCGCTGCGGCCGAAGCCCAGCGAATCTAGAGCTGCGCTTGCAGGGCCTCGGCGAAGTCGAGCATGCCCGCGCCCACCGAGCCGATCGCGGCGTCGGGGATCACGGCGACCTTGCCCTCGCGCACGCTGCGAAGCGCCGAGAGCCCGGGGCGTGAGGCGAGCGCAGCCTCGGCCTCGTCGCAGTCGCCATTGCAGCCCACGACCAAGACTTCGGGGTCCCAGGCCAAGATCTGCTCGAGGTCCAAGGGCTGGTGCCCCTCGATGCCCTTGTCGGCCGCGATGGGCACACAGCCGGCCGTCTGGGCGACATCAAAAAAGGTCGTCCCCTTCCCCGGCACGTAGCCCTCGCTCCACGCGAGACAGGTCGGCGGCTCGCTCGGCGCCTTGGCGGCGATGGCCGCGCGCCGCGTCTCGAACTCGGCCTTGAGCGCGTCGGTACCCGCGCGGGCGTCGGCCGCATCCCCGATCCGGTCGAGGTTCTCGAAGTAGCCGGCGAAGCCGTCAAAGGCCTGAAGCTCGACCACCTTCACGCGCCCCTCGAGCGCCGCGCGATACTCCGGCGTCGAAAAGCTCGCCACGAAGACGACGTCGGGGCGCAAGGCGATCACCTCTTCGGGGTTGAGGCCGAGCCGCACCACGCGCTCGGGCCACTTGCCCGCGACTTGGCTGTAGCGCACATCGTCGGCCAAGTTGCTCACGGCCAAGGTGCGCTCGCGCAGCTCGGGGCCGAGTGCCCACAAGACCTCGTCGGTGGGGATGACGGCCGAGGCGAGGGTCGGGGCGGTCGTTTTGTCGACGTCGGTCTTTGCGTCGCTTTGGGCTTCGGCCGGGCTTTGCTTGGCGCCGCCGCAGGCGAGCAGCGAGCACCACGCGAGGACTAGGGCAGTACGCATTTGCAATCGGAGGACGAACCGTCGCCGGGATCGGCGACCAAATTTGCGGGACAGCCCATGTTGTCCGGCCAAACGGCAGTATTGCAGTTGAAGACGCAGTAGCAGCCCTCGAGCGAGGTGCTGCCGGTGATGTTGAGCTCCGTAGTCGGATCGCACTGGTACTCCGCGCCCACCAACAAACACTCGCATCCCGGCTGGCTACCCGACGAGCAACTCGAGTCGTTGCGGCACCAACCCTGAGCACCCGCCGTCGCTTGGTAACCCGTGCGGATGCACTTTTGCCCGGGCGCGCAGTCGTCGTCCGTGTCGCACAAGGCGTCCAACAAGAGGTCGTCGAGCGACTCGCCGCAGCCCCAGGCTACGCCGACGCTGCCACCGAGCAGACTGGCCAAAATGATCGCGCGTCGCATCAGAAGTTCACCTCGAGCTGGACTTGTCCACCGCCCCGGGTCGGCATCGCCCCCACTTGGATCGACTGCCGTTGTTTTTTGAGCTTGGTCGCCCGCGCCAAGCCCCACAAGGCGACGCCGAAGGAGACGACAGAGACGCCGACGCCGCCCCAGACGAAGACCTGGCCGGTGCGGTAGTCGGAGAGCGCCTCGCTGCGCAAGGTCAGGTCGGTGCGGCTGTTGGTCAAGCTGGTCCTCGCCGTCTCCAAGCGCTTGGCCCCGATGCTGGCGAGGATGATCCCGCCAAAGCCCAGCAGGTAGCCGCTGAAGTAGGTGATCTGCAGCGCCTTGATCTGCCGGTCGAGCTTCTCGAGGTCGTAGGGCTGCCCGGTCTTCGGGTCGATGGCCGGGTCCACGTCGCCGCCGCCACCGTCTTTGGGGCGGGTGCTGGCGTCTTCGGCATCGCCGGCGCCCACGACCTTGGTGCCCTCGATGGGGACGAGCTCCACGCGAAGCAGGGCGCCGCAGCCGGCGGGTGGAGCGTAGTCGGCTTGGGTCGCCTGGGCGCAGGCGGCCAGGTCGCCGTCGGTGTTGAGCAGCTCGCGCTCGGAGCGACTGGCCGCGCCCGCCCCCGCGCCGCGAAAGTCGGCGCCGGCCGAGACCTCGGCCCCCGCACCCGCGGTGAAGGTGAAGGCGCCTACCGTCAGGCCGGTGATGACGTGGGTCGCTTGCTCGCAGCGACCTTCGAGCTCGGTGCGGTGAAAGTCGTAGCGCTCCGAGTCCATGCGGCCGATCACCGTCATGTCGACCTCGAGGCTGCCGTGGCGATCGAGCTTGCCTTCGAGGCTGGCCGCGCCGACCGGCAGGTTCGCGTAGAGCTCGTCGGCGGTGTTGATGCGCACCGTCTCTTGTTTGGGGTTCAAGCCGACGTAGCCGTACTCGCCGCGCGCGCGACAAGTCGTGAGGACTTCGATCTCGCAGCCTTGCCAGCGCACCGGCACCAGCCCTTGTTTCGCGCGGCCTTCGAGGGCGGCGCGCTCGGCCGAGGGCCAGTCGACGACCAGGGGCTTGCTGGCCGAGTGACGGATCCCGCACTTGCTGGCTTTGCCCTGTTCGTAGGTCGGCGCCGTGGTGTCCGCGACCTGTTGCGCGACGTTGCCCTTGGGACAACCCGCGATCATGAGCGACGCGCTGGTGAGCAGCGCGGTCGCGGCGACACGAGGCAATACGGGCATGGGCCGCGGGAGCATAGCGGTCTGAGCCTCGCGGATCACGGTGTGTGCCGCAGGCCTGGAGCCATCGGCTCGCGTGCTTCGCACCTTCGCGCGCGCAGCGAAGCCGAGCGGCGCCCGAGGGCTCACAAAGGCTCGCAAAAGCGGGC
This sequence comes from Polyangia bacterium, assembly GCA_030431075.1. GTDB lineage: Bacteria > Myxococcota_A > Polyangia > Nannocystales > Nannocystaceae > JAUIJR01. The sequence goes on from JAUIJR010000096.1 coordinate 11,472, forward strand.
CAGGATGGTCTTTTGGCCTATGCCGTCGAAGCGCACGACGACCTTGAGCTGGTCGCCGCTGCCGTTCCAGCCCACCAGATCTCCGACGCCGAACTTCTTGTGACGGATGGGCATGCCCACATAAAGCTGCATTCCCTCGCCCTGACCGGCCCCGTAGCCTTCGTCGTAGACGATGTCGTCGTTCCACGAGGGCTCGGCCGGGGCGGCGGGTCGCGCCGCGCTCTGGCTCCAACTCGACGCGCCAAAAGACAGGTGACCGCTCGCGCGGGCCGGCCGACCGAAGAGCTCGATGCACTCGGGCGGCAGGTTCTCGACGAAGCGCGAGGGGGCGTTGATGTGGTCTTGCCCGTACAAGAAGCGGCGCGCCGCGTAGGTCAAGGCGAGCTCGCGTTTGGCCCGCGTGATGGCGACGTAGGCCAAGCGCCGCTCCTCTTCCATCTGCACCGGATCTTCGAGGGAGCGGGCGTGGGGAAAGACGCTCTCTTCCATGCCGGTGCAAAAAACCCGCTCGAACTCGAGGCCCTTGGCCGAGTGCACCGTCATGAGCGTGAGCATCGGGCCTTGGGCCGCGGCGTCGTCCTCGCTCGTCGCCAGCGACACTTGCTCGAGGTACTCGGCCAGACCCGCCTCGGGATCTTCGCGCGAGAACTCGGCCAGCGCGCCGATGAACTCCTGCAAGTTCTCGAGGCGCGAGATGGCCTCGTCGGTCCCCTGCGCGGCCAGGGACTCGCGGTAGCCGCTGGCCTCGAGCACCCGCTCGGCCAGCTCGTCGAGGGGCGCGTCGTCGAGCTCACTCATCAAGCTCTCGATCATGGCCACGAAGCCCTGCACCTTGCGCGCCGCGGCCGTGCCGACGCCGGCGGCCTTGGGGTCGCGCGCGGCCTCGAAGATCGTCGTGTCCTCGCGCAGGGCATGGGTAGCGAGGCGCTCGACCGTCTTGGCCCCGATCCCGCGCGTGGGTCGATTCACGATGCGCTCGAAGTCCACGCCGCTGGCCGGGTTCAACAACAAGCGCAGGTAGGCGACGAGGTCTTTGATCTCGGCGCGATCGAAAAAGCGGGTGCCGCCCACCATCTTGTAGGGCAGGTCGAAGCGACGAAAGGCCTCTTCGAAGACGCGCGACTGGGCGTGCGTGCGATAGAAGACCGCGAACTCGTCGAGCGACGCGCCCTCGTTCATGGCCGCGTCGGCGATGGCCGTCGCCACCCAGCGCGCCTCGGCCCGCTCGTCGTCGAGACGCGCCACGCGAACGAGTTCGCCTTCGCCCAGGTCCGACCACAAGGTCTTGCCGAGGCGGCCGGCGTTGTGGCGAATGACCGCGTCGGCGCAAGCCAAGATGTGCCCGGTCGAGCGGTAGTTTTGCTCGAGGCGGATCACCTCGCAGCCGGGGTGGGACTCGGGGAAGTCCAAGATCTGCGAGACGTCCGCGCCGCGCCAGCCGTAGATGGCCTGGTCGTCGTCGCCCACGACGCAAAGCTCGGCCTGCCCACACAAGAGCTCGACCATGCGCGCTTGCACGGGGTTGGTGTCTTGGTACTCGTCGACCACCACGTGCGCGAAGCGGCGGCGCAGGCGGGCGACGGGGTCGAACTCGGCGAGCTGGCCCTCGCTGGGCACCTGCTCGAGCAGCTCGACCGCGAGCACCAACAAGTCCCCGAAGTCGACCGCGTCGGCCTCGCGCATGCGCTTGCGGTAGCGCTTCCACGCGTCGTGCACGGCGCCGAGGCGCGGCTCGAACAAGCCGGTGCCGGCCAAGTTCTCGAGCGTGTTGCCGAGACCCTGGTTCTTGGCCCGATCGATGGCCCCGAGCACCGAGGCCGGCGTGAACTGCTTGGGGTCGATGTCCAGCGAGACCAAGACCCGCTTCATCAAGCTGCGCTGGTCGGCCGTGTCGTAGATCGCGAAGCGCGGGCTCAGGCCGACCCCCTCGCCAAATCGCCGCAAGATGCGAGCGGCGATGGCGTGAAAGGTCCCCACCCAGATCCGGCTGGCGTCCACGCCGACGAGGGAGGGCTCGTCTTCACACGAGACGGCGATGCGCTCGCGCATCTCCTGGGCCGCCTTGTTGGTGAAGGTGACCGCGAGGATCTGCCACGGCGGAATTCCCTCGGCCAGAAGTGACGCGACCCGATGTGTGATCACCCGGGTCTTGCCGGTCCCCGCCCCCGCGAGCACCAGCAGCGGGCCGCCGCGATGCTGCACCCCTTCGAGCTGGCGCGGGTTCAGGCTCACGCGCGATGAGTACCATGCAGGTCCGCGTGCGGTCCGCATTTGCTACCCTGCGCGCGCGTGGAGGAGACGCAACCCGAGGCCGGATCGGCCGCCGACGCCACGCCGCCTGCGCGCGATCTTCCTTCGCGTCGCGCGCTCGTCTCGCTCGTGATCCTCTTCGCGCTCGCGTGCGCGGCGGCGCTGATCTTTCCCTCGCCGCCCTGGCGTGTCGACGCCTTCGTCCCGGCGCAGGATCGCGCCGCCGCCGGCCGACAGCTGCTGTGGTTGAGCGTGAAGGCCGAGCTCGAGATCGCGGACGATGACGCCGAAGAGCGCGCGCGCGAAGACCTGCGCGCCGCCGCCTTGGCCATCTCGCGGGCGATGCCGCAGGCGCACCATCCCCTCGCCTTGCCCGCCGCGGACCTCGACGCCTGGCTCGACGCGCACGCCTTGTACCTGCTGCCGGTCACCGAGCACGCGGCCTTGGCCCAAGCGCTGAGCGAAGACGCCATGACCCGCGCCGTGCAGAGCTTGCAAGGGCGGCTGAGCAGCCCCTTGTTCGGCGTGGCCGGCGAAGATGCGCGTCGCGATCCGCTGGGACTGCGCGCCATGTTGGCCCCGCACACGCGCGGCGACGCGGGCGCTTGGCCCTCGGGCGCGACGGCGACGCCGGCCGGTGACCTGATGGCCGCCGACGGTCGCCAGCTCGTGATGGAGCTGCGCGGCGAAGATCCCCCTGCCCTCGAAGCGAGCGCGCGCAAGGCCCTGCGCGACAACGGCTCCGGCGGCGAGGGCGAGCTGCCCTTCGAGCTGCGCATGATCTCCTTCGCCGGCGTGCCGCCGGCCGCTCCGCCTGGCTGGACCTCGCGTGCGGCGCTAGCCCTGCTGGCGGCTTTCGCCTTGGGCTGGATCCTCGCGCGCCGTGATCTTTCGAGCGCGCTGCTGGCCACCGCCGCCGCCCTCGCCGGCTTGCTGCTCGGCGCGGCCTTCGGCGGGCCTTGGGGCG
>JAUIJR010000097.1 GCA_030431075.1 Polyangia bacterium
CGGCGGCGGCGGCGGTGGCCGCGGTGGCCGTGGCGGCGGCGGCGGTGGCGGTCGACGCGACCGCTTCTGAGCCAAGCCCATTCAGATCAACTGCCCCCCTTCGTTCGCGGAGGGGGGCTTTTGCGTTCAAAGACCCTCACTGGCCCCGGCCCAAGCGCAGGGTGTAGGCTCGGCGCGCGTCATGGCTGAAGACAGCGCGCAGATCGTCGACCTGGGCGACGGCGTCTACCTAGCGACGGCCCCGATCCACGTCGACGCGGCCGTCATCGATGGCATGCTCGACCAGATCTGGTCCCTCCCCGCCTGGGCCCAGCCCTGGGGTTTGGTGGTCGACGTCAATGGGGCCGAGAGCTACCACCCCGACGTCCGCAAGACCGGCGTGCCGGCCAAGCACCTTCGTGCCGTCGGCACCGCGATCGTGACGCGCAAGTCGATGCACCATGTGCTCATCCCGACGATCGGCCTTGGCTTGCGCACGCTGATGGGCTTCGACCTCAGCGCCCACGAGCAACTCGAAGACGCGGTCGAGCGGATGCGCGGCTCGGTCGCCAAGTGCCGGGAGCTCGGGCGGCTCTACTGAGCGCGGCACCACGTTTCATCGTCGAAGCCCCTTTGGAGGGGCCCACTCCCCGCTCCCAGCGCTCGTGGGCCGCCACCGTTTGCAACCCCGGGCAGTCACCCGTAGCTTGTCGGCGTAGGACTCTCCCGATGATGCGGCCGCAAAACTCCATACATCTATTCGTCCTGCTGTCGGGCCTATTGAGCGCTTGCGTCGCTGAACCGATCGCCGACGGTGGCAGCGAGGACGAGTCCGAGACCTCGGACTGGTCCAGCGAAGGCGAGGCTGAGACCACTGGCGATGGCGGCGATGGTGATGGCGATGGCGGCGACGGTGATGGCGACGGCGGCGACGGTGATGGCGACGGCGGCGATGGCGATGGCGACGGCGGCGATGGCGATGGCGACGGCGGCGACGGTGATGGCGACGGCGGCGACGGTGATGGCGACGGCGATGGGGATGGCGACGGCGATGGGGATGGCGACGGCGATGGTGATGGCGACGGCGATGGCGACGGTGATGGTGATGGCGACGGCGATGGGGATGGCGGCGGCGATGGCGGCGGCGATGGCGACGGCGATGGCGACGGTGACGGCGATGGTGATGGCGACGGTGACGGCGATGGCGATGGCGATGGCGGCGGTGATGGCGACGGTGACGGCGGTGGTGACGGCGACGGCGACGGCGATGGTGACGGCGATGGCGACGGCGATGGCGATGGCGACGGCGATGGGGACGGCGATGGCGACGGCGACGGCGACGGCGACGGTGACGGTGACTGGGTGTTTGTGGGAACGACAATGGTGACGGTCGAGATCGGAGACAACTGCATGTCCACGGGCAGCGCCGGGACCGCCTGCACTTCGCTGACCGATGGTGACCGGGTCGCAGTGCTCCCCTCTTCCGACGTTCAGGGCAAGAAGCTCATCTTGAAATCGCATCAACCCAGTTCGAGCTACCGCCACTCCGGTCACTCTCCCGACTCCCAGTGGAACAATGGCTGGGAACTGCTCATCGTCTCCGGCCACAAGGACTGCCAGAACATCGAGCAGGTCACCCTGCTCGCAGAGATTTACGCGTGTAGCAGCCAGTCCTTCCCCCCGTGAAGCCGAGCGCCTCCGCGGACCGCAAGCTCCGCGCGGGGCCGCCCGATGCCGGGACAGTTCTCTGTTCAACTGTAGCGCTGCGCCATCTTCGCCATCGAGCGGTCGTGGGCCCGGCCGAAGATCGGCAACACGATCATCGCGGCGAGCATGGCCAAGAACATGTCCCACTGGGCGTCCCAGATGTCACCTTGGCTGCCCAAGAATGCGGTGCCCGTGTCGGAGGCGACGAGCAAGGTGATCCACCACTCGAGCAGCTCCCAAAAGGCGCCGATGGCCAAAATGACCGAGACCACCAAAAAGTAGAGCCAGCCGCCGCGCTCGAGGGGCGTTCGCCGCAACAGGACCTCGCGTACGGTGAAAGCGGGAAAGGCTCCGAGTGCGAAGTGACCAACACGATCGTAGTGATTGCGGCCGAGTTCGAAGGTGTCGCGCGCCCAGTTGCCGAGCGGGGTCTCGGCGTAGGTGTAGATGCCGCCGTAGTTCAAGATGAGCACGTGGATGAACACGCCCCAGTAGACCCAGTGGGACATGGGGAAACGGCGGTAGACGCCGACCAACACCGCGATGCCGGCCAAGCCGGGGCCGACTTCCAACAACCAGCTGAAGCGGCCCGCCGGTGGATTCCAGACCGAGGCTGCGCAGATCGCCAAGACCAGCACGAGCAGGATCGCGGGAACGCGGGCGTGGGCTCGGTTGCCGCGCAAGGGCACGCAGGGATTGTAGCGCGTAGCGTCGACCGAGGCCCTCAGCCCTCGGGCTCGACGCCCAGGATCAGCTTGGCCGGCAAGGGTCGCTCGGCCGGGAAACTCTGGCCGCGGTAGCCCTCGATGAGCAGCGTCATGCTCTGGTCGACTTGGCTGGGCGGCAAGACGAAGCGGCCGGCGTCGTCGGTGGTGGCCAGCTGCTCGCGGCCCTCGGTTGGGCACGGCGGGGCAATGCAGCGCACGCCGTTGTCGCTCCAGACGCGGACCTCGGTGTTTGCCAGCGGAACGCCGGCCGGACCGACGACGAAGACCTCGTGGCCCTCGGGCACGGGTTCGGCGGGCGGGTCGGCCTGGCTGGGGCCCTTCTGCTCCGCGGGCGGGCCGGGCTCCGGCGCCGAGCTGGGGGCGCTCCCCTCCTCGCCTTCGGTGCCCGCGCAGGCGAGTCCGAGCACGGCGACGAGCAGGCAGCGGGTCATCGACGGGGTGGACACCCCGAAAGACTAGCCGACTAACCGACTTGCGGCTGCATGCTGCTTTGCTGACGCAGCACCACGCCCGTGATCTGGGCCGAGAGGAACTCGACGGCCTCGGGCAAAGCTTGCGGCTTTTTGTCTTTGCGGAAGGCCTCGGCCGCGTTCAAGAAGCGCTTCGCGTCCGCGGGCTTGTCGGCCTGCCACAGACCCACGGCCACGTCCTCGAAGAGGTCCGCGACCTCGGCTTTGAGGGCCTTTTCAAAGTGGGCGTCGTCGGCGGCGACCTCGGCCAGTTCCTTCTTGCGGGCGTCCGCGTCCATCGACTCGGGGTCGCGGCCTTTGGCGCGCGCCTCGAGGTCCTTGAAGATCGCGTTGCCGTCGAAGAGCAAGGGCCAGCGAACCGCGCCGGCGCGCATCAGCAAGTCGGTGAAGCTGTCCTCGCTCGCCTTCGCGTCGCCGAGGGCCTCGCCGATGAAGCTCTCGGGGCGCCCGTCGCCCACATCGCCGAGCTCGACCAGCATGTCGTCGACCCCGCGCGGGGGCGAAAAGCCCAGCGCCTTTGTCCGCTCGCGGGCCCAACGAAGGCGGGCTTTGGCCCACTGCACCGGGATGCGGCGCCCGGAGAACTGCGCGTCCCAGTCGCGGAACATCTTGCGGCGTTGGCCGTCGGTCTGGCCGTAGACGGCGAAGTCCAGGTAGGCGCCATTGGGGGCGATGGCGCCGAGCACCAACATGCCGCCGCGCTCCTCGCCCGGCTTGGCCCACATGATCCGCGCGACGCCGGGGGTGCTGAACATGTCGAGCACGGCGCCCTCTTCGACCGCGCCCCGCAAGGACTTGCTCACGTCTTCGGCGTGCCAGGTGCGCTGCTCGCCCTCGGGAACCTCGATCCCGCGCGCGCGCAGGGTGTGCAGCGCTTTGCGGGCCGCCTTGCGAACGGCCTTGTCCTCGTGCTCGCGCAAGGCCAGCAAGGGCCGCGGCTGTTCGGCTTTGAGGTGGTCGGCGATCTGGTCCAGCAGCGCTTTGGACATGGCGAGCTTGGTACACCAGATCCGGGCCCGTCACCAGCCGCCGGGGCGCCGCCCGGCCGCACACAGGTCACAAGCCGAGGTCGATGCCAAAGTCCGCGGTCAAGGCGGCCGCGGTGCCCCAGCGTGTCCTTCGCCACTCGGACTCGTGGGCGATGTGCCAGCTCGTCGCGCTCAGCAGCATGCGCAAGGCGATGCCCCCCGCCCCTTCGGCCCGGCGCAGATCCGTGAGTTCGGCCGGGTCCCGGCCCAGATCGTAGAGGTGCTGCGACTCGACCGTCAGTCCCGGCTCGAGCACCAGCTTGTGGTTGCCGATGATCGCGGCACGGCTCCCATCGCCGAGGTAGGAGACGACGAGCTGGGGCGGCGGCTGTGGGTCGTCGATGAGGGGGACCCAGCTTCGCCCCTGCCAGCTGCTCGGCGCCTCGAGTCCGAGTAGATCGGCCAGGGTCGGCGCGAGGTCGAGCAAGTCTACCGGGGCGTAGACTCGCCCCGGCGCGAGCAAGGCCGGCGCGCGGATGGCCACGGGCACGTGGATCGACTCCTCGAAGAGGGTCCGACCATGGCCGGCGCCGCCGTGCTCGAAGAACTCTTCGCCGTGCACGCCGACGAGCACGACGATGGCGTCGTCGTACTCACCGCGCTCGCGCAGCTCGGCCAAAAAACTCCCGAGCGCCTGATCGACCACCCGAATCTCGCCGCGGTAGAGCTCGCGCACGTACTCGAGCTGCGTCTCGTCGGGGAGGACTTTGCCCAGGCGCACGCGGCCCACCCACATGTGCGTGAGATGAGGAACGGGCGCGCGCTCGGGGACTTTGACCTCGGCGACCACTTCGCGGGGTGGGTCGTAGGGCGCTTGAGGATCGTTGAGCACCGTGTAGAAAAAGCGCGGCTGCGGACGCGCCTCGACGGCGGCTTCGACCGCGCCGAGCACGGCCAGTGCGTTGCGCTCACGCGCCGCGCTGGAGGTGAAGGCCTGCGTGGTGGCGAAGCCTTGGGTCAGGCCGCGCTCGGCTTGAATGTCGCCGTTGGCCGTGAACACCGAGTTGAAGTAGCTCGAGCGCTCGAGCAGCTCCGACAAGAGGGTCTGGCGCTCGGCGACGAAGGTGCCTCTCACGGTCAAGTGCGTCGGCGGGACCACCGAGCTCAGCCAGGCCGCGTGCGAGGGCACGGCCGCCGCGCCCAGCGAGTAGGCCCGCTCGAAGACCAGCGCCTCGCGCAAGAACTCGTCGATGACCTCGTGCCCGCCGCTGCCGAGGGTCTCGCTGCCGAGCTCGGCCCGAAAGAGGGCGTCGGGGCGAACCCCCTCGAGGGCGACCACATACAGGTCGCGCACCTTGCGGTCGCGCCGGTCGACGGGACGACTGCGCTCGACTTGCACCTCGATGCGGTCGAAGCGAGCGAAGGCGGTCGGATCGCTGCCACGCACGTCGAGCTGAAGTCGCGTCGGGACCCCGCCGTAGCCCGCCAGGTCGACCTCGAAGCTCGATCCGGTCTCGCGCAGCGCCTCTTGGTGCAGGCGCGCCGGCGCCTTGCCGCGCCGGTGGTCCTCGTCGGTCGAGGCGCGCAGCTCCACCCCGCCGTGGCCACGCACCTCGACGTGCAGGCGGGCGCGCGGGGGCGGCACGAAGTACCAGGCCAATCCGGCCCCGGCCCCGAGGCGCAGCGCTTCGCCGCCTTCGAGTACGGCGTAGGGCTCGGCCGTCGGCGCCCCGGCCCGGATCGCTTCGAGCGTGCCCACCTCGAGCATGGCGACGGCGGCCGAGGCTTCGCCCTGTTCGGGCAGCGACTCGACGCGAGCGAAGTGCAAGCGCAGCCGATTTTCGCCGGTGTGGGCGAACTCGGTGGGGATCGACACCGTCCGCCGCTGCCAGGTCTCGTCCAAGGTCAAGTTGGTGAGCGGCTGCTCGTCCCACAGCACGGTCACGCGCTGCTTGGGCCCGAGCGCCCGCAAGGTGATGGCGAGGGCCAAGCCCGGCGTGCCGTCTTCGGCCGGTGGATTCGCGGCGGGACTCAGCGCGCCGTCCAAGGGGAGATCGAAGCTGCCGGTGCGCCCGTGCAAGAGCGCGGCGCGTCGGCCGTCGACCTCGACCCCGAGCTCCCAGGGCGAGGACGGAGCCAAGGCGAGCAAGACACGCGACTGCGGGCGCCCGAAGTCGGCGACCAAACGCCCCTCCCGCTGGTCGAGGGCCAAGGGCCGCTGCGCGATCAGGTCGAGCCAACTGCGCTCGGAGTCGACGCGGGCCACGGGCGCGAGCATCGTGGGGGGCCGCGCGGCCTCGGCTTTGGCCTCTCCGCTCGCGGCGATGGGCGCGGGCGCCGGCGGCGAGTCGGACTCGGCTTTCCCCGCGTCCCCGCACGCCACCACGCTCAATCCCATGCCCAGCCCCACGCCCAGCCAGGCGGCCAAGACGAAGAGCAAGCGCGCACCCGCGATCGCCTCGAGCCCTAAGGTTCGAGGCTCATTCGCCCGAAGGCGGCTCGCGCGAAGCGGGGGCGGCGGCGCCACGAGAGCTTGATGCCGCGAAGCGGGCGGCCACGCAAGCGCCGACGAGGGCCAGCGCCCCCAATCCGCCCCAAAGGCTGCTCAGCGCGTCCCACCACCCACTTCGCAGCGCCGTCTCCACCAAAAGGAGTCCACCCGCGCCGAGCGCGAGGGCATCGAAGAAGGTTCGCGGCAAGGTCAAACTCGAAGCGTCATCGCGGCTGCGCCGATGGTCGAAGTAGGCGAGCACCAGACAAAAGGCGACGAGCGCGAAGATGAGCGAGGTCGAGAGCTGCTCGTTCGCGGTGAAGAGCGCGCTGAGCCCGACCCAAAAAGGTGCGTGGGCCAGCTCGTCCATGAGCCCCTTGGCCCCGGGGACGGGAAGCTCCAAAGCGAAGAGGGCCAGCGCGAGCACCGAGGCCAAGCCGGCGACGAGCACCCCCCATGCCAGACGTCGCGACGCCGCCCACACACACGCGCCGACTCCGACGGCCGCCCCAAATGTGCCGGGCTGCATGCGACGACGAACCGGCTGGGGCAAGCGAAGGTCCCAGCCCGCTCGCCACAAGCGCAGCTGCGTGGCGAAGCCCCGCTCGGCGTCGACCCCCTCGATGCGCAAGAGATGGGGGCTGCCCCCCTCTCGAAAGGCGCGGCTTTGGGGCAACTCGCTGGCGATGGACTCGCGCATCCAGCCGGGGCCTCCGCCTTGCACGGTCTGGACCGCCAAGGGCTCGGGGATCCGCAGCTGCCAGTCGTCGCCCAGCATGCCGGCGCTCATGGCCAACTCGTCGAGGGCGGGCACGCTCGCGCGACGCAGGGCCCGGGCTCTTGCGGCCTCGTCTCCCGAGAGGTGGGCCAGCGTGCCGGCCAGCGCGGCGCAAGTCGCCGTCGCCACCAGCCATCGCACCCGCCGCGCGCCTCGCTGCTCGGCCACGGCGCCACGCTACCACGGCGTCGCAGCCGGGCGCCCGAAAGCGGCCCGAAAGGCGAAGCGATCGCAAAGCTCAGTTCTCGCGGGTGAGCGCCGGATCGATCGGGAGGTCGAAGCCGAGTCGAAAGACCAAGTCGGGATCCGGGAAGGCCGCGCTCGCCACTGGAGCACCGGGGGGCAAAGCGGCGGCCCCGCGTTCGAGGCGCTCGAGCACCCGCCGACGGGTCGCGCCGCGCAAGGGCGCGAGGAGTTCGCGCGCCGCCCTCACCCTCGAGCGCAGATCGCCGGTGCTCAGGGCGGCCAGTCCCACCAGCTCGGGCCGCGCCTCTTCGAAGCCGAAGCGGGACGCCGCCACCCAGACATCCACGCTCGGCGGGGCCGCCTCGAGCTGCGCCGCGCCGAACCAGCGCGCCCACAGCTCGCGGGCCCGTGCGTCGGGCTCGAGGCCCAAGTCCTCGAGGGTCCACACCAGCTCTGCGCGCAGGCGGTCGACCGCGGCCGCGCGCGCCGGCTGGGGTCGTGCAGACGACCATCGCTCGAACTGTCCATCCCAAGCCTCGACGGAGGCGCGGTTTCCCTCGCGCAGGAGCGGGTCGTTGATGGCGTCCAAGGCGTAGGCCCGCATCAGGTCGAGCTCGATGGCCGCATGCGTCTCGGGAGGTGCGAGCGCGCGTGCGAAGCTACGCCCGCTCCATTCGTAGTCGCGCGAGCCCATGGCGTAGCCACGCGAGGCGGCGCGCAACCACAGGGCATGCGGGTCGGCGCTCTCGGCCGCCGCCGCGTGAGTGTTGCGCAACGCGTCCTCCCCGTAGCCCGTGGCCAGAGCCAAGGCCGCGTGAAACTCCAAGCTTCGACTCGAGCGCTCGATGGTCGCGTGGATCATGCGCGAGCGCAGGCCCTCGAGGTGCAGCTTCCACGCCCCCGCATGCAAGAGCTCGAGCCAGGGCATCACGCCACAGCTCGAGGTCGGCTCGCTCTCGATGCGCAAGAGCCACTCGTCGGCGAGCTGCGGCGTGCCCAAGCTCTTGCCCTCGGCCCAGGCCTCGACCCACGCGGCGCCCTCCCCTTCGGCGCTGAACCAAGGGCCGATCCGACATCGCACCCGCGCGGGGTCCGAGGCTGCACGCGCCGGCAAGGCGGTACGCAGCGCCGTCGACTCGGCACGGCTTCCCTCCCCGGCGACCGCCCGCACTCGGGCCGCGTCCTCGTCAAAGTTGCATGCGCCTTGCGCCCCGCACACGAGCTCGGCCAGCTCGAGATGGCTGGCGACGGTCTGGCGTACGGCCTCGGCGAGCTGAGCATCCGCCTCGCGCACCATCAAGCGCGCGCTGTGGGGTCGACCCGCGGCCAAGAACTCGCGCGCCAAGGCGAGCCGCTCGTCGGAGGGTGACGCCCGCGCGACCGTCCACACGATCCGAAGGGCCCCCAGCGCGTCGCCCCTCGCGTCGCGCAGTCGGGCCAAGGTCAGCAGGCGCGCCCGATTCTTCGCGTCGGCGAGTTCCACCCGCGCCCACCAAGGACCCGCGGGCGGGGGCGGCCCTTCGCTGCCCGCCTCGCCCGGCTCAGGCGCAGGCCCACGCGCAGGCGCAGGCGCGGGCAGCATCGCCTGCATGCCGTCGGCCAGCATCAGCTCCGCCGTGTCGAAGTCCCCTTGGATGGCGAAGACCTTCCACGCCCGCTCGAAGGCGACCTCCCGCGACAAGCTCGTCTCCCCCGCGTGGTGCAGGGCCTCGTTGACGGGGTCCTCGGACCACGGACGACGATCGGGCCGCGGGTCGAGGTGGCCCACACGCAGCTCCATCCACGCCCGCCGGGCGGGATCTTGGCCAGAGAGCTCGGCCTCGACCCGGTCGAAGAAGTCGGCGTCCCCCTGCCCCATCCACACGCGCAGGTCCTCCCCGCGGTAAAGGCCCCGCCTCGTCGGCGCGTCGAACTCGTCGAGCAAGACAGCCACCCAGCGCGCGGGCACCATCGAGAGTCGTTCGCTGCGGCACCAGTCGGCGTACGCGCGGGGCCCTTCGGCCCAGGCGTCTTCGAGACGCCGATCGAAGTCCGCCTGGGCGAGCGCATGGCTCGAAGCGCCGCTCGGCGTGAAGACGGCCGCCTGTCGCACGGGGGCCAGCGCCCGGGTCTCGCGTGCCCGCGCCTCGGCGGCCGGACGAATCGCCCGCGCGAGCTCGAGATCGGCCGCCCGCGCACCACTGCCGCTGGGGACACCGCAGGTCTCGAAGACCCGTCGCAGGTCTTGGTCGGCGGCGATGGGCTCGTCGGCCGCGAGGTGTGCCCGCGCCCGCGCCCGAAAGAGCGCGCAGACCTCTTGGTCATCGTCGAGACGGACGGCATCCAGGCTCATCACCCGCGCGAAGTGCAGCGCGGCGGTGCCGGCGAGGCCCTGCGCGAGCTCCAGCTGGGCCAGATCCACGAGGGACTCGAGCTGCTGCCCGCGTCGAAAGTCCCGCAAGAGCACGGCGCGCGCATGCTCGATCTCACCGCGTGCGACCAAAGCGCGCGCGTAAGCGCGGGCCGCCTCACGACGGGGCTCGAAGCGCGAGCGTGCGACCCGCTCGAGGACTTCATCGTGCGCGCCTCGAGCTTCGAGACGGGGCAAGGCCGCGTGGCAGGCGAGCGCCGAGCCGGCGGCGAGGACCCAAGCGAGCCCCCGCGCTACTCGCAGCCGACGAGCGCCCGACCGCCGACGTCGGTGAACAGGCGATCGAGCAGCCGCTGTTCGTCGGGCTGCAGTTGGTCGCGTTGTGCGTCGGCGAGACACAGGTACTCCAAGGCGGGATCGGGGTCCCCAAGGGAAATGTACCCCTGCGCGAGGCGCAGTTGGTTATGCACCTCCTCGGGATCGGCGGCGATGAGCTTTTCGAGCATCTCGAGGCCCACCTCGGAGTCGCCGTGCTCGACGTGGTCGCCGGCCAAAATGTACAGGGTCCCGAGCATCCGCTTGGCGGCGCCGCGTTGGAACTCTGGGTCCCGCTCCATCGACAAGCGCGCGTAGGTCTCGACCTCACGGATCAAGCCGAGGGCCTTGAGCCCCTTGGACTCGGCCAGGCGCCCCGTGATGGCCGCCCGGGCAAACGCCCACTTGGCCGTACCGTCGTCGGCCATTTCGCTGGCTTGCTGGTGAACGAACTCGCGGTCACGCTCCGTGGCGCGCTGCGCGTCGATCATCTCCTCGAGCTGTTGATGCAGCGACCACATGTCTTGGGTCTGCGATGCATCGCGCAGCTCGGGATTGTTCGTCGACGCAGGCTTCTCGCATGCAGCCACGCAGGGGGCGAACAGGACCGCCCAGGCGAGCAGTGAACGCACCCCTGGGATGTACCACGAAGTGCCCCCATCCCTCGCAAAAAGGCCCCCGAAAATGGCCCCCGAAAGGCCCTGGGGATCGGCTGAATCGAGCAGATCCCGTGCGCTCCAAGGCGTGCAAGCAGCCGCGCACCCGGGGCCGCGCAAGCGCGCCACAACGTACGAAAGGGAGCGCCCTGCGCCCCCTTCCCGTCATCTGGACTCGAGGCCCTCGGGCTCAGCCGCCGTAGGCTTTGACTTCGGACTTGTAGCTCACGTCGGTGGCGGGACGCAGCGCGCTGATCCCCGCCTCGTCGCAGGCCTCTTTGCCTGCACCGACGCAAACGGTCCCCAACGCGGCCGAGAACTTGGTCCGCTCGGCCGTGGGCACGTGGCCAAAGGCCACCAGCACCATCGGTGGCAGCTTTTTGGAGCTCCACACGGTCTTGACGGCGCTGCCACCCTCGACGCCCGAGAGGCTCTCGAGCTGCGCGTCGTCGACCAAGGCGCACTCGGCCTCGCCGCGAATCACGGCCTTGAGGGTCTGCACGGGACGCTTGGTCTCGACCACCTTGAAGTCGGCGAGCTTGAAGTCGCCGCCCACGACGACCCGCTCGATGAAGGGCTTGTCGTCGAAGTGATCCGAAGCCAGGGTCTTGCCCTTGCAGCCGGCGACGTCGGCGTGCTTGCCGGAGATGACGAAGTACTGACGGCCACCGGCCGACTTCACGACGGCCTGTCCGACGACGGTCAGACCATGGGCCTTGCGCAGGCCCAGGTAGGCCCCCAGCGACATGATCCCGTAGTCGGGCTTGTTTTGCTTGATCCAGGCCTCGGCCAGCTTGCGGGAGGTGGCGTACTTGCCGACGGCGCTCGTCCAGCCGTTTTTGGCGGCGACGTTGGCGACCAGCTTGTCGACGTAGGTCTGGGCGGTGGCACTGCTGCCGACGCCGTGCTCTTTGAGCACCAAGACACCGACCGAGTCTCCCGCGTGCGCGGTGGTGGCGGTCGAGGCGATCAGGGCGAAGGCGGCGGGGGCCAAGAATTGGGCGAGCTTGCGGAGCATGCGGCGTCCTCGGGCCCGTTCGACGTGCCCGAGCGGCGAGTATGCATTTTGCGGCGCTTTTACGCAGGCTTGGAGTGCGCGCTTCGCGGCACCCCCTCCTCCGCGCACGAATTCTCGCTTTGAGCGCCATCCACGTAGGTGAATTCTCGATCCTGGTGGTCTCGAAAGGTGAGCGCGCGTCCAGCGCGACGCACCAAGCGATCGGGCGTCAGCGTGATCTTTCCGCCGCCTCCGGGGAGATCCACGGCGAACTGCGGGATCGCCAGCCCACTGAGCTGCCCGCGCAAGGCGTCGAGGATCCGCAGGCCGGCCGAGACCGGGGTCCGCAGGTGCGCGGTCCCTTCGACCGGGTCGCACTGGAACATGTAGTAGGGCCGGCAGCGGTGGCGGACCAGCCAGCGGTTGAGGGCCTCGACGGTGGCCGGGTCGTCGTTGATCCCCCGCAGCAAGACCATCTGGTTGCCGACGTTGAAGCCGTGGTCGGCCAGGCGCTCGAGGGCCTCCCCCGCCTCCGGCGTGCACTCGGCCGGATGATTGAAATGGGTCGAGACATAGACCGGATGGTGCGCGCGCAGGGTCTCGACGAAGGCCTGGTCGATGCGCTGCGGCAAGGTCACCGGGTTGCGGGTGCACAAGCGCAGCACCTCGATGTGCTCGATGGCCCGCGCCCTGGCCAGCAAGGCGTCGAGGCGGGCGTCGGGCAAGCTCAGGGGATCGCCGCCGCTGATCAGCAAGTCGCGGACCGAGGGCGTACGCGCGAGGTAGTCGAAGGCCGCGTCGAGCTCGCTGCGCGCCGGCGCCGAGCTTGCGTCGCCCACCTTGCGCTGCCGCGTGCAGTGGCGGCAGTAGACCGGGCAGGTGTGCGTCACGTAGAGCAGCGCTCGGTCCGGGTAGCGGTGCGACAAGACCGAGACCGGCGAGTGCTCCTCTTCGGCGAGCGGGTCGACCATGTCCCAGGGCACCCGCTGCATCTCGTCGATGTGGGGGATGGCCTGACGCCGCACCGGACAGTCGGGCCCCTCCATCAACGACAGGTAATAAGGCGTGATCGCAAAGGGGAAGCTGCCACGGCGCGCGCGGATGCCTTCGCGCTCTTCGGGCGTCAGCTCGACCAGGGGCTCGAGGGCCTCGAGGGTGGTGACGCGGTTGCGCAGCTGCCAACGCCAGTCGGCCCAGGTCGCGGCCGGGATCTCGCTCCAGGCCGAGTGGCGGCGTCGTTGCGTCGGCGTCATCGGGCGCAAGCTACCTCAGCTGCCCGGCGATGACACGGCGGCGAGCGCGGAGCGCTCAACCGTTGGCGACGCGCGCTTCGCTGGGCCACAGCAAACCGGCGAGGCTCACCGCGAGCGCCAAGACCATCGCCACCCCACCCACCGAGAGGGCGTCGAGCCAGGCATGCCAAGAGTCGCCCCACCAGTCTCCCCACCGGGCAGCCCACGTGCTTTGCCCGCTGTCGATCCCCATGGGCTCGGCCGCGGCGCGCGTGCCGAAAAACCAGGTCGCGGCGACGAAGCCCGCGCACAGGTAGGCGAACATCAAGATCTGTTGGCGGCGACCTCGGTCGACCCCGCGCTCGACGGGCACTCGCGCCATCACGCGCGCCGCAAAGCAGGTGTCGTCGACCACGGCGGCGTCGTCGAACAAGGCGAGCTCTTCGTCGACGAACTGCGCGACGAGGGTCGAAAGCTCGGGATCGGCATCCGCGGCGCGACGTAGCGACGCGGGCAACCACGAAGCCCCCCGCGGGTCGGCCCGCAGCTGCGCGGGCTCGAGCTCGAGCTCGCACAAGGCCGCATGAAACGCCGAGGGCTTCACTCGGCCTCCGCTTCGACCTCGCGCCAGCCGTGCATCTCGGCGCGCAGCAGCTTCTTGGCGCGGTGCAGGTGCGTCTTGACGGTGCCGAGCGGCAAGTCGAGCATCTCGGCGATCTCCGGGTAGGAGAACTCGCGCAGGTAAAAAAGCGTGACCACGACACGGTAGCGCTCGGGCAAGGCCGCGATGGCCCGGTCGAGATCACGACGAAGGTCGTGCGCGCCGGGGCTGTGTCGCCGGTCGGTCGCCGGCGCCCGCTCGAGCATGCCCTCGGGCATCGGGTCGAGGCGCTTCGAGCGGGTCTTGTGGTTCAAAAAGACGTTGTAGGCGATCCGGTAGATCCAAGTCGAAAAGCGCGCGCGCCCCTCGAAGTTCGCCAAGCCGCGATAGGCCCGCAAGAA
Source organism: Polyangia bacterium (assembly GCA_030431075.1). Taxonomy (GTDB): domain Bacteria; phylum Myxococcota_A; class Polyangia; order Nannocystales; family Nannocystaceae; genus JAUIJR01. The sequence continues at coordinate 13,860 of JAUIJR010000097.1, forward strand.
GGCCTCTTGGCTGAGGTCGTCGGCGAGCACGGGGTTGGCCGTGAGGCGCAACAACAAGCCGCGGACTTTGCCTTGGTGACGCCGCACCAGCTCGGCGAAGGCGAGCGGATCACGGCCGGGTCCGGCGAGCTCGATGAGCTGGGCTTCGTCGAGCGCGCCCGCATCTTCGAGACCGGCGCCCGCCTCGACGACCTCGAGAACGCGCAGCTTGCTTCCCACACTCATGAAGGCGGCCTCTTGCGCGCGTGCGCGGCGAAGCGATGACTCAGCAGATAGCCCAAGCCGATGAAGCCCGGTATCAGTCCGGCCGCGCTCGGTGCGTTGGGGTCGGTCCAAAAGCCGTAGACCAAAAGGCCGACGCCGGCAGTGACGAGCACCAGGCCGCGTCGCAGATCATGACTGCCCGGGGGCACGAGCAAGTCGGCCGGAGGCTCCATCCCCTTGTCGACCATCAAGCGCGCGAGGTCGAGGCGCTGCTTCGCGGTGGCATGTCGAAAGCGCAGCGCCGCGACGATCAGCAGGGCCAACACTCCGAGCGCGGCGAGGTGCGTGGTGCCCGAAGCACAAGGCGTGGGCTCGGCGGGACCGACCCACGCGTGCCAGTCGAAGAGATGCATCACGGCCATCCCGTGCGCGTGCAAGGTCGCCGCCTCGGCTTCACCGGAGATGCCCCAGGTGATGAGCCCCGCCATG
>JAUIJR010000618.1 GCA_030431075.1 Polyangia bacterium
GTCTCGTCGGGCTCGGCGAGTCCGTGCACGATGCCGAGCAAGATGCCGAGAGCCTCTTGTTTCTCGCGCTCGAAGGTTTCGATTCCATCCGGCGCGGCGGCGTGTTCGTCTCGACTCACGGCGGCATCATGGAGCCGAGGGGAGCCGGGTTCAAGCACAAGCGTCGCCCTGCTTGTTCGCCGCGCCGGCCCGGGCGACGATGCCCCATGGTCGAGGGCGAGGCGCAAAGGCCGGCAGGCCCGGCCCGCCTTCCGGCGTTCGGAGCTGGCGCCTTCGCGCTGCTTGGCGGGGTCTTTGGGCTGCTCGTCTGGGCCCACGCGCCGAGCGGAGCCGCCTACGACGACAGCTACTTTTTCATTCGCTTCGCGCGCAACGCTCTCGATCACGGCCTTTGGGCCTGGAATCCCTCCGATGGGCCGGTTCACGGCTGCACCAGCCAGCTGTACATGCTGTGGACGGCCCCGTTCGTGGCCATCTGGCCGGCGCACGCGATCTTCGCGCTCCGGGCCGGGAACGTCCTTTTGTGGTGGGGGGCCGCGCAGCTCGCCTTTCGCTTCGTGAGGCGGCGCAGACCGCCCGGGGCCGGCGGCGAGGCGCTGCTTTGGGTCTTCTTGCTGATGGCCAGCGTCCCTCTCGCCAGCGCGATGGGGACGGGGATGGAGAGCGCGCTGACCATGCTGTGTCTGGTGGGCGCCTGCGAGCGGATGGTCCCAGTTCGGGAAGGCGCCGCGCCGGCGGCCGGTGAGCTCGAGTCCCTCGTTTGGGTCTTGCTCGTCTATCTCGCCCGTCCGGACGCGGCGCTCGTTCCCGCGCTGTTGTGGCTGGGCCCCGGGGGGGAGCGCCCGCGTTGGCGCCGGGCCTTGGGCTTGGGCCTGGTGCTCGGGGTCTGGTGGTCGCTCGCTTGGGCCTACTACGGCACGGCCTTGCCCCTGAGTTTTCACATGAAGACCATCGCGCTCGGTCACTACGACGCCGAGGTCGTCGCCCTGGGTCGCGGCGTCAAGCTGGCGCACTTCGCGTTGTTTGCCTTCGTTGTGTTTCCCTTCGCGCTCGCGGGACTCGGCGGGCTGCGCGAGCGCGCCGCGTCCTCACATTTGCGTTGGCTGGCGCTCGCCGGGGCGGCGGCCGCGACCTACCACTTCGTGGCCACCAACGAGATCATGGGCTACCGGGCGCGCTTTTACCTGCCCGCGCTCTTGGCCCTGGGACTGGCCTTCATTGCGGGTGGCTCGGGGACGCGCGAGCCATCGAGCGTTCGTCGGGGCTTGGCGGGGATGTTGCTCGGGCTGGTGGCCGCCGCCTTGGCGCAGCACTTCGGGCTGCTGCCCGGCGACAGCTCCGACCCGGATCAGGCCGTCCCCGGCGTCGCCTTGGCGGGCTTTGGCGCGGCGGCCTTGCTCGCCGTGCTCATGCCCGTGCTCACCCACCGACGCGCCCGATCGCTGGCCACCGGACTCGGCGCGGGCTTGGGGGTCGCGGCCATCATCGGCGGGTGGCTGTGGGCCTGGCCACCGGCCGCGCCCCGGATCGATCCAGATGCCGAGATCCTGGCGCGCCAGCAACGAAAGCTCAGCTCTTTGCGTGGGCTCGAGGCCTTGGTCGAGTGCCTGCCGCCGGACATCACCGTCCATCACTCCGAGATGGGCGTGCTCGGCATGCGCCTCCCCGAGGCGCGACTCGTCGATCTCGTCGGCATTCTCTCGGCCGAGACCGGGGTGGAGGGTCGAAGCTTCGAGGCGGTGTGCGAAGCCGATCCGCCCGAGGCGATCTTCTTGCCCCACCGAAACTACGCGCAGCTCAACGCCGAGGTCCGCGCGGCGCCCTGCTTCGCCGACTATGCGCGAGTCATCGCGCGGGGCTCGGCCCCCTTGCACTTGCGGCGGGACCTGCTCGGACCCTTCATGCAATGCCGGCGCGCCTCGGAAAAGGCGCGCCGGTCAGGGCAGTGATGGGGCCCCGGGGGGCCATCGAGCTACAGGTCCTCGAAGGAGACCTTCGGCTTGGCCGGAGTCTTCTTCTTGGTCGTGCGGCGCGTCGTCGTCTTGCGAACGGGCTCGGGCTCGGGCTCGGGCTCGGGCGCGGCGGCCGGGATGACGGGCAGCACGGCCGCGGGGATCACGGTCGCGGCCGGGCTTCGCATCTGCTCGAGCCGAGCCTCGGCGGCCTCGGTCCAGTCGCTTTCGGCCTCGACCTGGGCGAGGTTGAGCGCCTCGACCGTGGGTGCTTCGGGGGCGACCGCTCCCATGGCGAAGCCTCCGACGGCGAGGAGCAAGGCCAGGCCGCCGGCGAGCCAGCCGCGCGCGGGGGATCGTCGGGCGCGGGCGCTGGCTTGGGGGAGGGGGGCAGCCGCCATGCTCGTCTCGGGATCCGGATCCACATCGATGAAGGGCGCATCGACCCACGTGCGGGACGCGGGGGTCAGCGCGAGTTCACCGGTGATCTGCGAGAGCAGGTCGTCGAAGGCGGTGGCGCGGCTGTGGTCGTGGATGTGTCGGCCCATGCCCTGATCGACGTGTGGCGGGCGGCAAAGTTGCAAGTGGCGAGACCACCGCCGCGCTCGCCCGGGTTCGATCACCTGCGCACGGCGACGACGACGGGGGGGATCCAACCGCCGTCGTGGATGCGGCGCCGACCTGTCTTAGCGAGGTGTAAAGCGGGGTACCTGGCAT
>JAUIJR010000098.1 GCA_030431075.1 Polyangia bacterium
CATCGACAAAGAGGGCGTCGTGCGCCACGTCTTCGACGCGCAGATCCGGGCGACCAAGCACGTCGACGAGGCCCTCGAGGCCGTGCGCAAGCTGATCGGCTGAGTCCGCTGCGCGGCGCGACTGCGCTCAGTGCCACCACTGCGAGCCGAGTCCGGCGCGGCGCAGCGCTTCACTGCGCGCCAGCGTCTCGGCCGCCTCTTCGGCTTCCATGCGCGCGAGCCCGGCGCGGTAGGCGCGGCGCTTGCGGATCCACGCGACCAGCCCCACCGGAACGAAGAGCATGAAGGGCAAGGTGCCGGTCGCCAGCAGCGGGTACCAAAAGAAGCGACCGAGCAGGCCCTCGCGCCACTGCGACTCGAGCTCCGGCAAGGTCGCATCGTAGGCGCGCAAGAAGCTGGCCTCGAAGCCGTGGTCGTTGCGCAGCTCGGAGAGCAGGCGCTTGAACATGTTGCCCCCGCCGTCGTAGTAGCGAAGGAAGGAAACGAAGTCGCGGGCCGCCGCGTAGGCGACCCCGGCTTGGCGTTGGTCCCCGGCGAAGGCTTCGTCGATCTTGGCGAGCTCGGGCACGCCGGCACCGAAGACGGCGCTGGCCAGCGCCTCGGCGCGACCAAAGTCGATCTCCTCGGTCAGCGACTCGGCCACGCCCTCTTGGAACCAGCGCGGCAAGCTGCGCTCGCCGGCCGCCCGGTACAAGGCGACGTGCACCATCTCGTGGCGCAAGGTCGTCGCAAAGTCCGACACCGAGCCGTCGGGCGCGTGGTAGCTGATGATGATCTCGCCGCGCTTGGGGTTGGCGACCCCCTTGGCCCACTCGGGCATGCCCGTCGCCTGCGCGCTGCGGCCGGCGTGCGTCACGAAGTGGATCGAGAGTTCGTCGTCGAGGTCCGAGCTGAGCGCCTGTTCGATCTCCGACCACCAAGTCGGCAACTCGTCGACCAGGGCGAAAGCGTCCTCGCGCAGTTTGGGGTCGTAGTGCAGCTGCACGCGCCCCACGCCGACGCGCGCCGTCGCGGTCTCGATCTCCCATCCGACCGCACGGCCCGGGTCGGCCGAGGCGGGCTGCGGCGCCGCGATGAAGACCGCAAAAAACACGGTCAACGCGGCCAACCACCGACGCCAGGGGGACATCCGCTTTGCGTCGCCCTTCATCGTGCCGGCCTCGTTTTGCATACGCTGCTCACTCGGGCCGCACCTTGAGGACGGTCGACGTGGGTCGCAAGACGTTGACCAAGATGAGGGCGACGGCACCCGCGACCCCAATCGTAGCCCCTCCGACGATCAATGCCGTCTTGGCGCCCTTGGCGAGGCCTTTACGGCGCTTTTTGCCGTCTTGCGCCGCGAGCGCCAGATGCTCTGACCACAGCGCGCCTATCCAATCGGGTGAACGCGCGGCCTCGGCTGCGCGCACGCCGAGGGCCTGTTCGAGCTCGCAGTCGTAGGGCGTCCACACCGGCGCCTCGCGGTCGGGGAGGTAGTCGAGCCAGATGACGAGCTGCGCGTCGCCCTCTCGACACCAGCGTCGGGCCTGGCTCACACCCGCGGGCATCAGCCGCGCGTCCACGGCCGGCTGCTGCGTCGCCGCGAGGGTCTGGCCCAAGGTGTCGACCCAGGCCTGCTCGTCGGCGGTGCCGGGGGCCGAGGGGCCGAGGCCGTAGTCCACACGCAGCGGTGGCGTGGATGCAGCGTCGACTTTGGGGGCCGGGGGCGCGGGACTCGGGCTCGCCGCTTCATCGGCGGGCGCCGTCTCGCTCGGACCGGCGCGGCGGGGGCTCAAGTCGAGGGCCGAGGAACTCTCGGGCCGGGGGGCGGGTCCTTCGTCCACATCGGGCAAGGGGGTCGCCTCGGGCGGGGCCGCGCCCATGCTCATGCAGGCCGCGAAGATGCAGGCAGCGGCTCGGCCCCTCGAGATCACGCGACTTCGGCTTCGGCCCGCGCCAAGGCGTTGATGGCGTAGACCTCAGCCGCGCGCAGACCGGTGGTGAACTCGAGACCGGCGAGTTCGGTGCGAATGCTGTCCACCCATCGGACGACCACGCCCGCGGTCACGCTGTCTTCCAAGCCGGGCATGTCGAATCGTAGCTCCAACTCCTGCCCGACGCGGGCCTCGCGTGGACCGAAGTCGACCATGAGGCCCCCGGTGCTCAAGTTGACGAGGTGAGCCGGAAAGTCCTCGCCGGAGTCGGTGAGGACGATGGGCAGTTGGAGGGCGTGGCGGGTCGCGCGGCGTCTTTCATCCATGAAAAAGTGTAATCAGAAACTCGTAAAAATCGCTGACTAATCTTCTTCCTCGGGTGGGCGCTCGACCCCGGGGACGTCGGGGCCGGGGTCGCCGCGGGCGGGTCGCCGACGCTGCGCGAACCAGCTGCGATAGGCGGCCATCTGCTTGCGCTGGTCATCGGGCGCAACGCGCTTGCAGCTGGCGATTTCGGCACTTTTCGGGGGGGCCGCCCATCGCCGCTCGACGCAGTCGTTGGGGTTGTAGGCCATCTCGAATTCCGCCGATCGACGCAGCAGTTCGGCCAAGGTCACGCGCTGTTTCGACCCGTCCGATCGTGTGTAGGTGATCGCGTACATCGGATCGGCGAGGAGGAGATCTCTGAGCTCGGCGATGCGCGCCTTCGCCTCGGGCAGCTCGGCCGCGCTCAGGCCAAAGGCCGCCGGGGCGCGCGCAACCTTCTCCTCGTAGTTGCGCACCACGTCCATCGCCAAGAGCAAGCGCAGGTCGCGAGCCGGGGTCGAGAAGTTCTCCCACGCGCCCGTGGTCTCGAAGATCGAGTGCCCCCAGGGCATCTCGATGCGCTCCCCCGGATGCTCCGCGAACCAGCGCGTGGCGTTGTCGACCGAGGTCACCCGAATCCGGGCGGCCTCGGCGAGCGCGTCGACGGCCTCGCGCAAGGCCAGCAGCGGGTCGCGGGGCTCGGGGCTGATGATGCCTTCCATCGTGTCGTAAAAGGCGTCGGCATCGAGCTGCCCTTGGTCGGCGGCGGGTCGGCCGTAGCCCTCGAGCCGGGCCAAGGCGCCGTCGCTCATCGGCACCAAGACCTTGCGCAGCTCTTTGCTCACCACCGGCGGCGCGTCGGGAAACTCCGAGGGGGTCGTCACCTCGACCTCTCGCTCGTCCCAAACGAAGGGGCGAAAGTTCTTGAAGCCCGAGCCCCCGAGCTTGGGATCCGGATTCCACAAGAAGTTCCCCTCCCAAAAACGTTTGCGGGTGATCGAGGCGTCGGGCTGCCCGTCGACCGCGTACAAGATGCCGGGCCGGCCCTCGCGCGGCGGTACGAACTGGGTCAGCACCAAGATGTGCCCGTAGGGATCGGCGTAGATCGTGCCCGGGCGCAGACCCTCGCGGGTGAGCGCCACCGGGTAGAGATCGTTGTCTTGGTCGTCCAAGGCGCAGCGCCCATTGCCGGTGTGCACCCCCCACGCGAGGGTGCGCGAGAAAAAGCGCTGTATGACGTCGCGGCCGGTGTAGGGCTCTTCGCCGCTGACCCACTTCTCGGAGAGATCGGGTGGCTCGTCGACGGACCAGCTCGAAAAACAGCGCGGCGCCTTGTCCGTGCCGCCGCGCGAGCAACGGTGAAAGCCGAAGGGCAGGTGCCGCTTCCACGCGTAGTAGGCCCGCAAGTAGTAGGGCAAGTCGGCGCAGTCGGGGGTGAGCTCGAGCGCGAAGTCGGAGCTGTCCTCCCAGCCCTCGTGGTTGAAAAAGAGATTTCGCTTCGGGTCCGAGGTCACCGCATGCAAGGAGCGCCAAGCCAGGTCTTCGCCCGGCGGGGCCGCGAAGAGTTCGGCAACCCACGCGGCGTACAGGGCCTCCTCCGAGGCGTCCCAGCGCCCGCGCACGCGCCACACGTGCTCGCTCGGCGGCGAGGGAGGCTCGGCCGCCTTCTCGTACTTGGCGACCCAAAACTCGCGACAGCGCAGGCCCTCGCCTGCGCGCCCGACCACCACCGTGTACTTGCCGGCCGCCGGCGGCTCGAAGCGGACGATGCTCCGCGCCGGCACTCCGCCGTAGGCATCGACGGTGGCCGGCACCGGCTCACCGTCTTCGGTCTCGATGCGCAGCGCCAAGGGCGTCTCTTCGCCGAGGTCGGCGGCCCAGATCCGCATCGTCTTCCCGGCGGCTGGAACGCGTGGCGAAGTCATCACGCCGACACCACGGTCCCGCGCCTTTTTGTCGGGGCACTGCCCCGCCTCGCTCGCCGGCGGGTGCGTGGGCGCGGCCGCCAGCAACTCGGGAGGCTCGCGCAGTGCGGCCTCCAACCACGCGGGCGCGGCCGCCCCCGTGTTGGCATCGCCCGCTTCGGCCCCCGTCGCCGCTTCAGCCCCCGAGGCCGCCACGGCTTCGTCCCCACTCGGGGCGGGCGCGGCTCCGCTCGCGGATCCGCTCGGCGCATCACCCTTGCAGCCCATCGCGGCCGCGAAGATCCAAAGGGCCATCACGGACCCCATTGCGCGCGTGAAGGCGCTGCGTTGCTCGCCTCGGCTCACGGGGCACACATACCGCGCTTGCATGCGTCTGGCCACGCGACCGCACGGCGCGCCGCTTTTTTGATATGCAGATCCCGTGCGGATCTTGATCGCCGACAAGATGGATGAAGGAGGCCGTGAGGCCTTGGCGGCGGCCGGACACGAGTTGCAGTACACGCCCGAGCTCAAAGCCGAGGGCCTCGCCGCCGCCGTCGTCGAGTTCAAGCCGGACGTGCTGGTGGTGCGATCGACCAAGGTGCGCGCGGAGGTCTTCGACTCGAAGACCCTGACCTTGGTGATCCGGGCGGGCGCGGGCGTGAACACCATCGACCTGGCAACGGCCAGCGAGCGCGGCGTATTCGTGGCGAACTGCCCGGGCAAGAACGCCATCGCGGTGGCCGAGCTGAGCATGGGCTTGCTGCTGAGCTTGGACCGACGGATCCCCGACGCCGTGGCGGATCTGCGCGCCGGCCGCTGGGAGAAAAAGCGCTACCAAGGCGGCCGGGGGCTCTTTGGACGGCGCTTGGGCCTGATCGGCTTCGGCAACATCGCGCGGGAGTTCGCCAGCCGCGCGCGCGCCTTCGGCATGGAGGTCTGGGCCTGGACGCCGCGCTTGGACGCGGCGACCTGCGAGGCCCATCAGGTCCGCTTGGCGCCCGACCTCGACACCCTGCTCGGCCACAGCGAGGTGCTGAGCATCCACGTGCCGATGTCTTCGAGCACGCGCCACATGATCGGCGCGCGCGAGCTCGCCTTGCTCCCCGAAGACGCCATCGTCTTGCACACGGCGCGCGGCGGCGTGATCGATGACGGCGCCCTCGAGGCCGCGGTCGCGGCGGGTCGGCTGCGCGCGGGCCTCGATGTCCTCGAAGACGAACCGGCGGGTGGCAGCGCCGAGATATCCTCGAGCTTGGCCGCGCGCGCCGAGGTCTACACCACGCCGCACATCGGCGCGTCGACGGCCCAGGCCGCCTCGGCCATCGCGGCCGAGGTCATGGCCATCATCGAGGACTTCGCCAAGCGCGGGGTCGTGCGCAACTGCGTGAACCTCAAGTCCGAGAGCGAGGCGCAGCACTTCGTGATCGTGCGCCACCTCGACGAGGTCGGCGTGCTCGCGGCGGTCCTGCACGCCCTGCGCGGCGCCGGCTTCAACGTCCAAGAGATGCAAAACTTGGTCTTCGACGGTGGCCGCTCGGCGGCGGCGACCATCCGCATCGAGGGCGCCCCCACCCCCGAGCTTCTGACCGAGCTCGAAGCCCTCGAGGCCGTCTTGGGCGTGTCGCAGGGCCGCAGCATCGGGGCCGCCGACGCCCCGTGATCAAGTACATCGGATCGAAGCGCCTGCTCGTCCCCACCTTGGTGGCGATGGTGCGCGAGTGCGAGGGCGTCGAGCGAGTCATCGATCTCTTCAGTGGGACCTCGCGCGTGGGCTCGGCCCTCAAGCAATCCGGCTACCGGGTGTGGGCCAACGACTACGCCCACTACGCCCACACGATCGCCACCTGCTACGTGCAAGCGGACGCGGCGCGCTGGGAGGCGCCGGCCCAGCGTCTGCTCGACGAACTCTCGCGCCTGCCGCCGGCGGCCGGTTGGTTCACCGCGCAGTTTTGCGAGCGCGCGCGCTACGTCCACCCGGACAACGGCGCGCGCGTCGACGCGATCCGGGAGCACATCGCCACCTTGGACCTCGAGCCCGAGCTCGAGGCCATCGCCTTGGTCGCCTTGATGGAGGCCGCGGACCGCGTCGACTCCACCACCGGCGTGCAGATGGCCTACCTCAAGCAGTGGGCCAAGCGCGCGCACAAGCAGCTCGAGCTGCGGCTCCCCAAGCTCTCATCCGGGACGGGCCGGGCCACCCGCGGCGACGCGCTCGACTTGGCCCGCAGCGGCGCCCTCGAGGCGGACTTGATCTACCTCGACCCGCCCTACAACCAGCACGCTTACCTCGGCAACTACCACGTGTGGGAGTCGCTCGTGTTGTGGGACAAACCCGAGCTCTACGGCGTCGCCAACAAACGCATCGACTGCAAGACGCGCAAGAGCCCCTTCAACTCGAAGCGGAAGATCCACGCGGCGATGGCCGAGATCATCGCGCACGCCCGCGCAAAGTGGATCTTGGTCTCCTTCAACAACGAGGGCTACATCTCGCGCGAGGAGATGGTCGCGCTGCTGGCCACGCGCGGAGAGGTCGAGGTGGTCGAGCGTCCCTTCGAGCGCTACGTCGGCGCCAAGATCGGCATCTACTCGCCCGCCGGCGAAAAGGTCGGGCGCGTGAGCCACACCAAGAACAAAGAGTTCGTGTTCAAGGTGCGACTCGCCCAGTGAAGGCTCGCTGCTAAGATGCGGCCGTGACCGCGCCGGCGCTGATCCTGATCGCCCATGGGTCCCCCGATCCCGACTGGCGCCGCCCGCTCGAGGCCCTGGCCGAGCGCCTGCGCGCCGAGCCGACTGCGCTCCGCGTCGAGCTTTGCTACCTGACGGAGCCCGAGGGCCTGCTTCGGGCGGCACGTCGTTGCCTCGAGGCCGGCGTCACCCACGCCGAGGTCGTGGCCGCGCTGCTCTCGCCCGGCGGACGCCACGTCAAAGAGGACATCCCGGCGGCGGTGCGCCAGGCGGCCGAGGCCCTGCCCGAAATTCGACTCGAGCTGCGGCCTGGGGCCCTCGGGGACCACCCAGCGGTGATCGAAGGGCTGGCCCGCGCCGCCCTCGATCGCGGCTGAGGGCGGCGCCCAGGCGCGCGTGGGCCCCAGCGTCGGCCCGGAACATCCGCGCACTTCGCGCACCTGTGCGCGCCTTGACAATCGTATCGTTCGGATCATACAGAACGATACGATGTCGAGCGCGGCACCCGAGGCCCTCGCGGCCCCCTTCGCAGACGCCATCGCCCGCGTCTGCCAGATCTACGGGATCCCACCCAAGTACGGGCAGCTCTACGCCCACCTCTTCATGAGCGCCGAGCCCCTGAGCTTGGCGGACCTGGCCGAGCGGGCCGGCGCGGCCAAGTCCACGGTCTCGGTCGTGATGCGCAAGCTCGAGCGCTACCGCTTCGTACGCCGTCGCCCCCGGGGCTCGGATCGCCGCGACTGGTACGAGCCGGTGGTCGATCCGATGCAGGTGCTCCAAGACTGGGTGCGCTTGTTCATCGCCCCCGAGATCGCGGTCGGCGGCGAGATGGTTCGCCAGCTCGAGCGCAGCTTGGAGGCGGAGGAAGTCCGCGCCGCCCTCGACGACGAGGCCCACGACACCTTGCTCGAACGCGCCGCCGTGTTGCGCCGCGCGGTCGGCCAGGGCCAACAGTTCATCGCCATGCTCTCCGCCCTCGAAGGCGCGACGACGGCCGAAGCCAACCACCCGGGAGAAGACCCATGAACCCTGTCAGCCACCCCCAAAGCGGACGACGCTTTGCCTATCAACAACCCGACGCGACGATGACCCTGCGCGAGGGCCTCGCCGAGTACTTCGAATCGAACCCCGAGCTCGAAGATCCCGAGGCCTTCGAAGACCCCGAAGCCGGCGAGCTCTTTGCCTGCCACGACGCGGTGCACATCGTCTTCGGGACGAACACCGAGATCAAACAAGAGGCGATGACGGACATGTGGGCGATGTGGGGCACCGATGTCGGCTGGCGGAGATACATGGCCTACCTCAAACAGCCCGCGGCGACCGACATCCTCAAAAAGATCGGCCGAGAGCTCGGCTGGTGGCACGTGATCCGCGAGTCCTTTGGCGCCCTCCCCTACATCTGGCGCGTGCGCAAGTACGCCAAGCGCATGCACAAGCGGTGGCCCTTTCACGACTGGAAAGCCCAGCTCGACCGGCCCCTGGCGGAGATTCGCGCCGAGTACGGGATCGAGTTTTTCGACCTGCCCGAGCCGCGCGGCGACCTGATGCCCGCGATGCCCTGAGGGCCGCTCAAAAGGAGCTCAGCACCATCGCCTGAAAAAAGTTGGTGCCGAGCTCTTCGTCGAGACCTCGGGCGTACTGCAACTTCAGTCGCACCGGATCGCCATAGCCGACGTTGAGATCGAAGATCAGCGAGGCCCCCACCGAGCCGAGCAGATCCGAGAGCTTGGGCGGCGTGGACCAAGCCAGGCCCCAGTCCGTGAAGGGCACGAACAAGATGCGCTCCAAGAACAAGGGCACCGCGCCGACGCCCCGGTCGATGTCGACGATCGGGATCCGGTACTCGGTGTTGAGCACCGCGAAGTGCCGCCCGCGTACCGCGTTGGACTCGTAGCCGCGCAGGCGTCCCGTCTCGGAGAAAAAGCCGCGATTGAGGACCGTGCGCACCACGTCTTGGTAGCTGCTCAGGCCGCTGACCCCAAAGCTGCCGCGCCGCCGCAGGCCGCCCAGCGAGTAGCCCGTGGCCAGACGCATGCCCAAGATCTGGTGGCCGCGCCAGGGCATCTCGATCTTCTCGTGGTAGCTGCCGCTGACCAACAAGTCGCGGTAGTCGCTGCCCAAGGCGGGATCGAAAAAGGCCACGCTGAGCCCCAAGGAGCGCCCCTTGTTGGTGCGGTAGGCGTAGCGCACGCCCTCGAGGCTCGAGTAGTCGAAGCCGAGCTCGATGCCCGCGTAGTTGCCCGTCTCCGGCAAGGCGGGCGCCGGCGCGTTCGGGTCGATGGGGATGTCGTCGTCGAGGTTGCGGTAGTGCGTGAAGCGGTAGGCCAGGTCGAAGCTGGCGTTGTGATCCGGCGAGCGGACCACGGGCAAGGACATGCGCGCACGCGCAAAGGTCACCGTCTCTCGGTAGCCGCGCTGGGCGTAGGCGGCTTCACCCAAGAAGGCTTCTTCGGGTTGATCGTAGGTGTAGCGCACGAAGCTCTCGCCGAACTCGCCGTAGTCGTGCGAGAGGCTGAAGCTCAGGTTCGGGAAGAGGCGGTTGTACGAGTAGCTCGCCGCTCCGACCACGCGGTTCACCGTCGGGAGGTACTCGATCTGCCCCGCGAAGACGTGACGACTCGCCCAGTCTTCGATCTGCGTGGTCAAGCTCAGGCCGGTGAGGAAGTCGCTGGTCGAGCGAAACTCGAGCGCCGAGGGCATCAAGGTGCGCGGATAAAAGGTGCGCCAAGGTTGGTAGCGATGCGAGGTCTGCGAGGGCGGCCGCCCGCGGTCGGCCGGAATCTCCGGCGTCGGATCGTCGGCCAGCGGTCGCAGCAGCTCGTCGGGCATGGCTGGCGTCCACTTCGACGGATCGAAGGGCATAAGCCACAGGTCGTAGCCCATGCTGGCGAAGCCGACGTAGGCGATCTTGCTGCCGTCGTGGCTCACCGTCGCCTCGAAGGCCCCGCCGAGCACGTTGGTCACCTGGTAGCTGCGCTCGCTCTCGAGCTCGTAGGCGTGAAGGTTCACCACGCCTTGGCTACGGTCGCTCGAAAAGAGAATGAAGCGACCGTCCGGGGTCCACTCCGGGCCCGTGTCCATCGCCCGCGAGTGCGTGATTCGACGGGTCTCGCCGGTGCGCCGATCGTAGATGTGGATGTCGCGATAGCCGCCTTCGCGCCAACCCGAATAGGCGACGTAGCGCCCGTCGGGCGACCAGTCGGGGCTGAAGACCTGTTGAAAGGCGTCGAGGGGGGCGACCTCAGTGACCTCGCGCGTGTCGAGATCCAAAAAGGCGAGGCGCGACTGCCCCAAATCGTTGCGCACGAAGGCCACCGTGCGACCGTCGGGCGCGACGTCCGGCTCGCGCGCACGCAGTCCAAAGGTGAGCTGCTCGCGCTGCTCCGGGTCGCCCCCGTCCCAGCGGTAGAGTTCGTGCCAGCCGTAGCGAAAGTCGTGGGTGCCCGCGCGACCAAAGACGATGGACTTGCCGTCGGCGCCGGCCCAGGTCCCCAAGGCCGCGTCTTCGACCAAGATGACGGGGTCGATACCCACGCTCGCCCCCTCGGCCCCGATGCCCACGCCCTCGCGCAAGGCCGCCCCGTGCGAGGCCACCCGCATGATGCCGGCGTCGCGCTGGCCATCGTCGTCGTAAAAGTAGATGAAGCGATCGTCCGGCGACCAAAAGGGGTAGCGCGTGTGCTGGTTGCTCGAGAGGTTCGCGGCCGTGAAGGTGATCCGTCGCCCCTGGCGCAGGCCCTGCGCGCGGATCGACCGAATCTGCCCCTCGAAGCGCCGCGTGGCGTCTTGGCGGAACTCCTCCCACAGCTCGTCGTAGCTGACACCGAGCACGTCCATCAGCGCGCGGTTGATGCTGAAGGGCAAGAGGCGCCCGCCGTAGATATGGCTGAGCTCCGCGAGCTTGTCGTGACCGTACTTGGTCGCGATGAAGTGCATCATGTGCAGCCCATAGAGATAGACGCTCGAGCCATGGGGAAAGGCCTTGGCCCCATTGGTCACCCGGTCGATGGTCTGAAAGCGGTCTTCGGCCACCGCCATGCGCAAGAACATGTCGAAGATGGCCGAGCGATGCCGGCCGGCCGAACTCAGATGCGACTCGTACATCGTGGCCAAGCCTTCGATGATCCAAGTCGGCTGCACGATGTTCGGGGCGGAGACCTTGCCGAGCTTGTAAAAGCCCAGCAGCGCGTTGAGCAGGCGGGGCACGCCGTGGACGGTGTCGATGTGGGTGACGTGCACGAACTCGTGCGTCACCAAGATGTCGAGCCAGTCGTCGAAGGAGTCGAGCACCGACATGCTGCCCGGCGCCGTCGCGTTGAGACGGATCAGCGGGAAGGGCAAGGCGTTGGCGCTGCCGTTGGCGCCGTCCGTGGAGTCGGTGATCAGCACCTGCGTGCGCTGGGTGACCTCGTGACCGAGCAGCTGCGTGACCCGGTCGTAGGCGCGCTCGGCCAGCATGGCCGCCCGATCCGCGACGGCCTCTTGCCCCGCCGGATAGGTGATCGAGAAGTGCTCGGTCTCGATGGTGCGCATCCGGTAGTCCGGATTGCCCGCCTCGGCCGCCGGCGCCGCTAGGCCCCACAGCAGCGCCGTCAGGCAGGCCATGGCCCCGACCCTTCGGACTCGCTGGCCGCGAGATCGGCCGCCCTGGCGACGCACGAGCCGAAGCCTAACAGGATCGCCACGCCCGCGGGCGGGCTCAGCTGCCGCCGGCTGCGCTCTCTTCGTCGCCGGACTCGACGCCGGCGCCGTGCTCCAGGTGCTCCGGGAAGCGCTCTTTCATGCGGCGCATCACGATCTTCCTCGCCTCGCGCGGCGAGGAAGCCTTGGCAACCTCGGCGGCCAGCGCGTGCATCTCGTCGATGCTCGAGGCGCGGATGATGTTCTTGATGACGGGCACACCCGCGGGGTGCAAGGAGAGCTCGCGGACACCGAGCCCCGCCAAGACCCAGGCGTAGCGAGGGTCCGCCGCCATCTCGCCACACACCGAGACCGGAATCTCGTGGGCACGCCCGGCCTCACACACGGCCGAGATCAGCCGCAAGATCGCCGGGTGCAAGGGGTCGTAGAGATAGCCGACCTCTTCGGACTCGCGATCGATCGCGATCGTGTACTGAATGAGATCGTTGGTCCCGATGCTCATGAAGTCGACCCGCGAGGCGAGCGTGTCGGCGATGATCGCGGCCGCGGGGACCTCGATCATGATCCCTACCGGAACTTTCTCGGCGTGGGCCAAGCCCGCCTCGACCAACTGATCGCGCGCGGCCTCGACGGCTTCGAGCGCGCTCTCGAGCTCCTCGGCCCCCGAGATCAAAGGCAGCATGATGCGCAAGGGTCCGTGCAAGGCGGCGCGAAGCAGCCCGCGGATCTGCGCCAAAAAGAGCTCGCGGTGGCGAAAGGCCAGCCGCATCGAGCGCAAGCCCAAGGCCGGGTTGGCCTCGGGCACCGGCGATGGCACCACGGCCGAGCGTTTGTCCGAGCCGAGGTCGAAGGTACGAAAGGTCACCGGATAGGGCGCACACGCCTGCAGCACCCGCTTGGCCATGCGGTAGTGCTCTTCTTCGGAGGGCGCGTCCTCCCGGTTCATGAACAGGTACTCCGTGCGGTACAAGCCCACGCCCTCGGCCCCGTGCTTGCGCACCGCCGGCACCTCTTCGGCCAAAGCGACGTTGGCGCGCAAGGTGACGTGCTCGCCGTCGCTGGTGACGGCCGGGAGCGCGTGCTCCTTTTGGATCTCGGCCTCGAAATCGGCGTAGCGCTCGGCCTCGCGCCGATAGTGTTCGATCTCGGCCTCGGTCGGCCGGATGATCACCGTGCGGTGAACGGCGTCGACGATCACCATGTCGCCGGTCTCAACGTCCTCGGTCACCGCCTCCAGCCCGACCACGGCCGGGATCGAGAGCGCGCGCGCCATGATGGCGCTGTGGGAGGTCTGTCCGCCGACCTCGGTCAAGATGCCCTGCACCGTCGAGCCGTGCAGCTGCGCCGTGTCGGCGGGGCTCAGGTCGTGGGCCACCAACACCGAGTCCGGCGGCGGCGAGAGCTCGGCCAAGGCTTCGCCGGCCAGGTTCATCAACACCCGCTCGCCCAAGAATCCGACGTCGAAGGCCCGCTCGCGAAAGTACTCGTCCGAGATCTCACCGAGGCGCGCCCGAATCTCGTCGGTCGTCTGCGCCACGGCCCACTCCGCGTTGATCTCCTGCTCGCGGATCTTCGCTTCGGTGCGCGAGCGCAAGTCCGGATCGCGCAGCATCATCTGCTGGGCCTTGAGGATCTGCCGGTGCTCGCCCGAGGGCAGCTTGGCCTTGATGGCCTCGAGCTGCTCTTTGGTCAGCTTCAAGGCCGCGTGGAAGCGACCGATCTCCTCGTCGATCAGCTCGCGGTCGATCTTCGTGTGCGGCACCGCGACCTCGCGGCGCTCGATCACATAGGCGGTCCCGATTCCGACACCGGGGCTGACCGCTTTGCCTTTGCGATCGACACGAGGGCGAAGTTCGGGACGCGGCGCGTCGGTCACAGCTCTCCAAAACCGTCGGCGACCAGGGCCGACAGCGCGGCGAAGGCCTCTTTGGCGTCGCTGCCCTCACACCGGATCCGGATCATGCTCCCTTGCGCGCACGCCAACATGAGCACGCCCAAGATGCTCTTGCCGTTGACCTCTTCGTCGTCGCGTCCCACGTAGGTCTCGCTCGAAAAGGTGTTCGCCAACGCGACCAACTTGCTGGCCGCGCGGGCGTGCAGCCCCAGGGGGTTCACGATCTCGAGTTCGCCTTCGCAGACTTCGCTCATGCGCTCTTCGATTCTTCTCAGGAGGATGCGGGGTCGGCGGCCGAGGCGCCACCCGCGGGTGGCCGCGAACTCGGTCCGCGTGAGGAAAGGGGCGGCGAGGGCAGCGAGACCGAGATGGAGCGGCGGGCGCTGTCGGCGAGGGCCTCGCCGAGCTCGACCGCGTCACCGCTCGCGCGGTCCGAGGTGGAGAGCTTGCACAACATGGCGAGGTTCAAGCCGGTGACGAGAACGCCACCGCGATGCTCGACCAGCTCGCGCCGCCCGCAGTTGCACGGACTCGAGCCCATGAGGTCGGCCAAGATCAAGACGCCTCGACCTTCGTCCAAGCGCGCGAGCTCGCGGTCGACCTCGGACTCGAAGGCCGCGCTCGATCCCTCGCCGGCATCGAGCGCCACGACGTCGTCCAAAGGTCCTTCGCCCACCACGCCACGGGCCGCACGAAGCAGGTGACTGGCCGTATCGCCGTGGGCGATCAGTAGGACGCCGATGCGCCCTCGCGCCTTCGCCGCCTTCGCCGGCGGGGCCGACGCGTCTGCGCTCGACTCAGTCATCGTCTCCACTGCGATCGACATCGCGATGCCGCACCTCGAGCTCCACGCGCGCCTCACCCGGCGCATCTTCGGCGCGCGCGTCGGCGCCCACGGCGGCGTCGGGAAGCAGCGCCACGCCATGGCGCAGTCGGCGCGCAAGCTCGCGGGTGAGGACCACGGATCGATGCTGCCCCCCCGTGCATCCGATCGCAACCGTCAAATGCATGCGCCCCTCCTTCACGCTGCCCGGAACTTGTAGGCGAACGTGCGCCTCCATGAGCTCGAGATGAGCTTCGGCCGGCGCTTGCCCGAGCACGAAGGCCTCGACGGCGGGGTGAAAGCCCGAACGAGAGCGCAGCTGTG
>JAUIJR010000619.1 GCA_030431075.1 Polyangia bacterium
CCGCTGCAAGTCGGCGGCCTCGAAGCCCTGCTCGCGCCCGAGGGTCTGGATCTGCACCCCGGACAAGCGCGCGGCCGCGGCGTCCTCGTGCACCTCCACATGGCAGGCGGGGGCGGTGGCCAAGACTCCGCCGCGCGCGCTGTGGGTGTGCACGGCGAGCTGGTTCGACATCGTCCCGCTCGGGCAAAAAAGCCCGGCCGCCTTGCCGCACAGCTCGGCCACCTGGGCTTCGAGGCGGGCGACGCTGGGATCGTCCCCGTAGCAGTCGTCCCCGCCGAGCTCGGCGCGCGCCATGGCCTCGCGCATCTCGGCGCTCGGCTGGCTCACGGTGTCGGAGCGCAGATCGAATTCGAAGCTGGGCACCGCGCGGTTGTATCGCGCGCACCTGGCCCGGTCAGCTCATCGGCTGCGGATGGGGCCGCGGCCTGAGGCCGGGGCCTCACTCGTCGCCGTTGGGGTGCAAGAGCCAGGGCTGGTCTTGGGGCGACTCGCCGCCACCTTGGTCTTTGTCGCCTTCGTCCTTTTTGGGAGGATCGGCCGGCGAGCTCGGCGGCGGCGGGGCGGGCTGCCCGCGCTCGGCCCGGAGCTTGGCCAAGATCCCCTCGGCCAGGGTGTGGGGTAGGTGCGCCGGGCCGTTCGAGGTCGAGACCATCAAACGCACGGCCTTGCGACCCGAGACATCGGTCGTCTCGAGCATCTCGAGCGAGCCCGTGCCCGAAGTCGAGCCATGGGGGAAGTTGAACAGCACGTAGCCGCTGTCGCGGTCCTTTTCGGACACCTCGTATTGGCGATCGACCTTGAGGTAGCGAATGGCCGTGGGCCACACGAATTCCATGGGGTAGGCGATTTCTCGCTGATGGCTCAAGAAGGCCACGGGGCGGGCCACCATGCTCATCTCGGCCGGCAGGGCCGCGCTTTCGTCGGCGCCGGGGGCCGCTTGTTGGGCCTCGGCGTGGGCGCCAGCTCCGATCTGCGGGGAGAAGGTCAGCAGCAGCGCGACTGGCGCGGTCCACGCCAGGACCCGGATGCCCGCGCGGACACGCGCGCCAGGGGAGGGGCGGTCACGACGGAGATCGAGGGCGCTCATGGTCTGAACCTACGAGGGGGTTTTTTTGGGCCCAAATTTCCGGCATCAATAGGGGGTCGACCCCACGCTGGTTCCTTCGAGATCGAGCTGGGGTGCACTGCGTTGGTAGCGGCCGCGCCCGAATGGCCGCCGGAGGAAGAATGTCGAGCGAGAACTCAGCCCTAATCGCCCTCAGCGAACTCAAGAACCTCGAAGCGAATCGCGTCCAAAAGATCGAAGACGAGAAGCGCCAGGCCGAGCAGGCCGAGCAAGCGCGCCTCGAAGCCGAGCAGCGCGCGCGTCGTGAGGCCGAAGAAAAGGCCCGACGCGAAGAAGAGGCGCGCTTGGCCCAAGAGCAAGCCGAAGCCGAAGCCCGCGAGCGCGAGGAACGAATCCGCGTGCAAGAGGCCGAGGCCCGCGCCCGCGCCGACGCCGACGCCCGCCTCAAAGAAGAGCAGCTTCGCTTGGACGCGCAGGTCCGCCTCGAGCAAAAAAAGCAGACCCCGTACTGGCTCTACGGCCTCGCGGCCTTGCTCTTCATCGCCCTCGTTGGCGGTGGCTACATGTTCTACAAGAACAACCAAGAGGCGAAAGAAGCTCAGGCCGCCTTGATGAAGCGACTCGACGACCTTGCGAACAAGCAAGCCGAGATCGACAAGCAAAACGCCAAGCTCGAGAGCGACCTCGCCGCGGCGCAGACCGACGCCGAGCGCAAAGAGATCATGGCGAAGCAGGCCGAGCTGGCCAAGCAGCAAGCCGAGCTCGAGGCGCAGCAAGCCAAGGCCGACGCCGAGGCCGCCAGCGCGGGCACGACGACCACGACCAAAAAGCGCAAGACGACCACCAAGAAAAAGTCGAGCAGCAGCTCCGACGGCAACGACAAGCCCTCGGTCACGCCGCCGACCGTCACCAAAAAGCGCAAGAAGACCATCGACCTGGGCGGCGGAGACGACCCCCTCGGCTGAGCCGACCCTCCGTCGACATGCGCCGGACCCGGACCACCTCGCGTGGCCCGGGTTCGCCGCTTTTGGGGGCCGGCATTGGCCCTTGCGCCGCCTTCGGGGCCCGTGCTAGTCAAGGCGCCCCGCCGAGAGGCGAGAACCCCGCTGGCGCGGTGGCCAAGTGGTAAGGCAGAGCTCTGCAAAAGCTCCATTCGCCGGTTCGATTCCGGCCCGCGCCTCAACGAGAAACCCCGAGGATCTTCGTGATCCCCGGGGTTTCGGATTTTCAGGTCGCGCGCGCGAGGGCTACTCGGGGGACTTGGGGCGCAAGCTCGAGTCGGGGCCCAAGGCCGCGGCCTCTTCGGTGAGCGGGCGCTTGGCCGTGCGGGGGATGTCCTTCCAGACGCGGTAGCGGCGCGCGAGCTCGAACTCGTAGAAGCTGACCATCCCGGTCTCCAGCACCTTGCCGAGCAAGCTCAGGGCGCCGGCGGGATCCTTGCCCGCGCTCGCTTGGCGCATGGCCTCGTAGTAGTGGGCCTCGGCTTTTTCGCCCCGGTTCTCGGCCGCGCCGAGCAGGGCCTCGTAGCTCATCTCGCCGCGGGCGTGGGCGGCCAGCTTGCCGGTCCAGCCCTCGCCTTTGAACTCGGCCACGAA
>JAUIJR010000620.1 GCA_030431075.1 Polyangia bacterium
TCTACGCCAGCGTCTACAACCCCTCGCGCGACCTCTTCGGCGCCGGCGACAAGGTCTTTTATGCCCGCCCGAGTGCGAAGGACCCGGCCGTGATCGAGTTCGAATTCACCGTGCCCCTCGAGCCGGGCAACAACCTCGTCGCCTTGACCTCTCGCCACGACGAGCACGTCAAAGAGTCCGCGCGGGTCTGGGTGCTGCGCACCAAGGGGCTGGCCGAGCTGCGTGAGGCCGAGGCCCTCGCCAAGGCTGGACGCTAGAGAGCTTCGCCCCCCTCGCCCGGTCGCGGTCACGCGGCTAGGATGCGCGCGCTATGGGGACTCCCTCGCGCCGCGCCCTCCTGCTCGCCTTCGTGGTGATGTGCGCCATCTGGTCGAGCACCTGGCTGGTGATCAAAGAGGGGCTGACGGACCTCCCGCCACTTCGCGCGGCGGCGATGCGCTTTAGCCTGGCCGCCCTGGTATTCGCTGGCCTCGCGCCCTGGCTGCACCGCAAAGAGGGCGGCGCGCGGCCCACCTGGTCCTTGCGCCTGGGCATGGGCCTGCTCAACTTCGCCGCCTCCTACGGCATCGTCTACTGGGGTGAGACGGTCCTGCCCTCGGGCCTGGCCAGCGTGCTGTGGGCGACCTTTCCGATGATGGTCGCGGTGGTCGGACACTTCGCCCTACCCGAGGAGAGCCTCTCGCGTCGCCAGGCCGCCGGCTTCGCCATCGCCTTCGCCGGGGTCGGGCTGCTCTTCGTCGAGGACCTCGCCGCCATCGGCCCCGAGGCGACCCGGGTCGGCGCGCTCTTCTTGCTCAGCCCGCTCGCTTCGGCCTTCGGCAACATCCAAGTCAAACGCCGTGGGTCCGACACGAGCTCGGCCCTGCTCAACCGCGACGGCATGGTCATCGGGGCCTTGGCGCTTTGGTTGGCCACCTTCGCCCTCGAGCCCGGCGCGAGCTTGCACTGGACCCCCCGCGCCGTCTTCAGCATCGTCTACCTCGCCCTCGTCGGCACGGTGCTGGCCTTTGGTCTCTACTTTTGGGTGCTGCGTCACAGCGGCGCCAAGCAGCTGAGCCTGATCGCCTATGTGATCCCGGTGGCCGCCGTGGCCGTCGGTGTGCTGGCGGGCGGCGAGACCCTCACGCCGAGCTTGGCGGGCGGTACGGGCTTGGTCGTGCTCGGGGTCTGGTTCGCCGCGCGTCGGCCTCGAGCTCAAGCCGCGCCGTCGACCAAGAGCCAAGCTTCCCGGTCGGGATGAAACTCGGCTTTGATCCGCGTGGCCAAGCAGACCGTCGCCGCGGCCATGCGAAAGACCGGGCCGAGCCCGACGAAAGTGACGCCTTGCATCTGGCCGGGCATCCGCGTGAAGGCCCTTTGCCAGGCCTCGCGTGCCTCGCGATCGTAGCCACGCATGTCGGTGAGGTCGGCGACCAAGGTGAAGGGTCGCCCGTCGGCCAATTCGACGAGACGGTCCGCCGAGGCGACGCCGGTGGCGGCATCCAGGCGGCCGTGGATCTGCAGTTCGATACGCGACTTCGCGTCGTTCCACTCGAGCGACCAACTGACCGGCTCGTCCATAGAGCGGGAGGCTAGCAGCCGCCCTTGGGAATATTTGTAGTCGCCCCCACGAAAGGGACAAACTTTCGATCAGCCGACCTGCTGCTCGGCCGCAACCATGGGAGCACGGTATTCGCGAAGCTCGGCGAAAGGCGACTGAGCATCCACGTAGCGCCCGGTCATGAGCGACCAGACGAGATTCCCCTGCATCCAAGCCTCTTGGCCTTTGCGGTACATCTCGAGCTGCAGCTCGACGGGCTCTTCGTACTCGGGGCGGGTGGCCCACGCCATCTCGAAGGCCTCGACGTCCGCGTTGACCAGCGCGATCGCGCCGTCGATGGCCTCACCCAAATCTACCCCGCGTGCGCGCATCATCACATGCACCAGGTTGTTCGGGCTCTCGTGGCGCATGACCTCTTTGGCGTAGGACACCAGATCGTTCACAAAGGCCACCACCCGCGTGCACAAGCGCCGCGACTCCGAGAACCATTCGGCCTCGAGCACGACCTGGGGCAACTCCCCGCAAAAGAGCTCGAGGAGGTCCTGGCTGCAGTAGACGGCTGAGTCCCAGGCGCGCTGGTCCAAATAGGCCTCGAGCGAGGGAGTGGTGCCAGCCGTCCAGTGCTCGGCGCCAACCAAGGTCCCCTTGATGAGGTACTCGCCGAGGTTGTCGGCAAAGCGCTGGAGCCAAGCGCGGCTCATACGGGGCACCAAGCGGCAGCGCACGTCGCCGAGGAGCCGCACCGCCGGATCTTCCTCCCACGGCGCCGCCCCCGTGCGCATGAGGTGCACGTGAGACTCGAAGTACCAACGCAAGAGCTCGGGGCGCTTCCCGTAGTCCTCGTTCTCCTCGGCGCGGTCATCGACGAAGAAGAGGTAGGTGTTGAAGTCGTTGCACAAAGTGATGATGTCGGTATCCGCTCCCGTGTAGGCGAGTGCGGCCAGATGGGCGAAGTGCCCGGCTTCGAAGAGCCGGGCCGCATCGGGCCGCTCGGCGAGCAGGCCGTAGCGCTGAGCCAAAGCGCGAGTGCGGCGATGGACTTCGTTGGCGACCCAAGGGTCGACGTGGAGTTCGACCGGAGGCAGCCGAAGAGCTTCGAGGGATCGTGAGCGACGCATGTC
>JAUIJR010000621.1 GCA_030431075.1 Polyangia bacterium
GGCCCAGCTGGACGCATCGCTCGCGGCTCGTCTCGAGGCGCGCTTGGGGGCTCGCATTCACCGAGCGAGCTCCGTGAGCGGCGGGGACATCAACGCGGCCTTTCGACTCGAGCTCGAGGACGGGCGCTGCCTCTTCGCCAAGACGAACGCGAAGGCCCCGCGCGAGATGTTTGCGGCCGAGGCCCAGGGCCTCGCGTGGTTGGGCGAGGCCCTGGCCGTTGCCGTGCCCCAGCCGGTCGAAGTGTTCGAAGACGCGCTGGTCTTGCCGTGGATCGAAAGCGGCGCACGCACGGCCGCGAGCGACGAAGCACTGGGCCGCGGGCTGGCGCAGCTGCATCGACATGGCGCCCCCTGCTTCGGCGCGCCCCCGCTTTCGCGAGAAGGCGAGCGCGTGTGCTTCATCGGCCCGATTCGCCAAGACGATGCCGCGCACGAACGCTGGTCGGACTTCTACGTCGAGCAGCGCCTTCGCCCGCGCCTGGACCAAGCCCTCGCAGCGGGGCAGCTCGGCGAGCCGGAGCGACGCGCCTTCGAATCCATCTTTAGCCGCATGCCGCAGCTGGCCGGTCCCCGCGAAGCCCCGGCGCGCTTGCACGGTGACCTCTGGGCGGGCAACGCGATGGTCGACGCGGGAGCGCAGCCTTGGATCTTCGATCCGGCTGCCTACGGAGGGCACCGGGAGGTGGACCTGGCAATGATGCGCCTATTCGGCGGCTTCTCGACGCGGGTCTTCGACGCCTACGCCGAAGCCTTCCCGCTGGCGGCCGGCTTCGAGCGGCGCGTCCCGCTGTGGCAGCTCTACCCGCTTTTGGTGCACGTGTGCTTGTTCGGCGGCAGCTACGTGGGGCAGCTGCGGGCGTGCCTGGCCGCGCTTCGGTGAAAAAAAAAGAGGCGCCGTAGCGCCTCCCTTCGTCGAAGCCGAGCTTCGCTACCGACTACTCGTCGTCGTAGCACTCGGCCAAGGCGTCGTTGACCTTGTCCGGAAGCTCGGGGCAGTCGGTCTCTTCGTAAATCTCGTAGCACTCCTGAGTCGATGTAGGATCGTCGCAGTCCAGCTTGTCCTCGATGCACTTGCGGACCTCCTTGGCCGCGTCGAGGGCGCAGTTCAGCGACTCGCGCGAGGCGTCCGCGTCTTCTTTATAGGCATCGACGGCGCAGTCCTTGTCGAACTCGAACGACGCGCTGTCGAGACACTGGGTCTTGAGGTCCCCTTCGAAGCAGTCGCACACCAAGTCGGCGGTCTTGTCCGATTCTTTCTCGAGCTGGTTCACCAAGCTGCGGATCGAGCAGCCGGTCGTCAGCGGAATCAAGGCGAGCAGGGGGAGGAGCCTTCGTTTCATGGGCGCACCCTACAACGATGTAGGGGCCACCGACGAATACGTGGAGTGAAGGCAGCCGCGCGAGCAGGGTGTATCTAGTTGGGGGGACTGTCGCCCCCGCGGACTATTGTTTCGGTGCTGTTTCGTCGCCGGCCGGCGCCGGATCGGGGCGCGTGTGCAGGGGCAGGGCCTCACCCGCCGGAGCCTCGCGCGTCTGCGCGGCGTCCTCTCGGGGCGTGGAGTCGTCGCCGGTGGGCGTCTCGGGCTCGGGCTCCGGTGCCGGCTCGGGGGCCGCTTCTGACTCCGGCTCTGGGTCCGCTTGGGCGGGCGGGGCTTGGCGGATCGCTTTGGGGCTGCCGGGGCGCGGGGAGTCACGCAGCACCAACGAGCCCATCAGATCCACGGCGAGCTTGCGGCAGGCATCGTCGAAGGCCTCCGAGGTGCGCAAGGTCGCCTCGAGGTAGCGGTCGTTGGCCACCAAGTAGCGGGCGATGACCACCTCGTCGCCCTGGCGCAAGATCCCTTCGAGCATGTAGCCGCCTTTGCGATCGCGGCGTGTCCAGGGGCTCAGGGTCTCGGCCTCGGCGAAGCGTTGGGCGCGGATCTTGGGGACTTCGTCGGTCGCGTGCGGGAGCCAGGCTGCGCGGGTCTCGAAGACCATCGTCCCGTCCGGATGCTGGGCCATGAAGTGCCCGTTTTTTTCGGGGCTCGTTTGCCATGACGCCGGGTGACGCAGCGAGTAAAGGCCGTGCTCGCTTTCGTGGGAGGTCCAGGTCGGGACCTCACAGCTGCGCGTCGGCGGCGGTGCTTGGCGACCGACCGCCTCGCGGCCCGAGGTCACGTTGAAGGTCGATCCGGCACACGCCGCGCCAAAGCAAGCGGCCGCGAGCGCGAGGGCGGCAAGTCGAGGCGAGTGGGGGCGGGGAGCCAAGGGGCGTCACTGTAGCGCGTTCGCCCGCGCGCGGCACTCAGCCTTCGCCTTCGTCTTCGTCCGCCGCTTCACTTTCGGGCAGGCGCTCGGTCGCGGGTCGACCCGGGCCGTCGATGCTGTCGACGATCGCCGACACGATGCCGTCTTGGACCTCGCGGGCGGCTTGGACGCGGTAGCGCGGGAGCTCGTTGAAGAAGATTGAAAACGCGACGGGGCGCCGGCCGCGGGTACCGGCATAGCCCGAGAGGGCCGAGACGCCGTCGAGGGTGCCGGTCTTGGCGCGTACCCAGCCGCGGGCCGGGTCTTCGTCGAGGCGGCGACGGGTGGTGCCGTCGACCCCCATCACCGCGAGCGAGGCGAGGAAGTCGGCGCGGATCCGAAAGTCGGCGTAGACGGCGGCGAGCAAGGTG
>JAUIJR010000099.1 GCA_030431075.1 Polyangia bacterium
CCGCGCGAGCGCGCGATGGGCCGCATTGGGGGCCGCCGCCCGACACACGCCCCGGCGGTAGAGGTACCAGCGCCAGACCTCGCGCGGCATGTGGGCAAAGGCCGCCTGCGTGGCCATCTCCATCGGTCGGTACTCGCGGCTGCCGACGCGCCAGTAGCCCTCGGCGCCGCGAAAGGTGGGGATCCCGGACGCGGCCGAGAGACCCGCGCCGCTGACCACGACCACGCGGGTGGGAGCGAGCGCGCGCGTGTGTGCGAGCAGAGCCTCGATCGAGATCGCCTCGGACGCGCCGCCCACGAAAGCGACGCTATCATTGAGCCGTGAGTCTCGTGGGGGTCTACCTCGGCGTTGCCGCCGTCGCCGTCGTCGGACTGGTTCGCACCATGCGAAGCCAGGCCCGCAGCCGGGCCTACCTGGAGCTCGCCTTGCAAGAGGAGGCGCCGGAGCTCGACCACCTCGGCCCGGCGCTGGTCGGTCTCGTGGCCG
This sequence comes from Polyangia bacterium, assembly GCA_030431075.1. Lineage (GTDB taxonomy): Bacteria > Myxococcota_A > Polyangia > Nannocystales > Nannocystaceae > JAUIJR01. The sequence continues at coordinate 487 of JAUIJR010000099.1, forward strand.
ACGCTCGCGCCATTCGGACCAGCTTGGACGCCCCGGAGCGAATCTTGGCCCAAGCCGGGCCTTTGGGTGCCCTGGGTGGAGACGCCGAGGAACTCGATTCGCTCTTGCGAGAGCTCAGCCGAGAGCTCGGCGACTGGATCGGGGCGGTCGAACGCCTCGGCGAAGCCGACCGGACGCGCCTCGAGGAGCTCAGCGCACAGCCCCGGCAGCTCGAGCGCCTCTTTCGAGAGGAGAACTACGCGATCGAGCGCCACCGGGGGCGGGGCCGGCGAACGGCGGCGCAGACGCTTGCGCAAGTGCGCGCTCTTTTCGAGGCTTTCGAGCGTGAGCTGCAGCGCGCCCGAGACCCCTATCGGTGAATCAGCGCCAGCTGGCGGCGGGGGAGATGCGCATCGCTTGACCGGGATGCGAGCACAAGGCATGAAAAAGGCACGCGTTACGTTGGGATGATCCGCATGAAAAATGCACCACTTGCATCGATAAATGGCCTCGGCCGCACCGCTCACCTTCTTCGCTACTCGCTCGGCGCCGTCGGGTTTTGTTCGCTCGCGCTGACGGGCGCGTGCGGGACCGAAGGCGGAGGCACGGGAAGCTCTTCGATCGGCGACACCGGCTTGCCGACCACGACCACGAGCTCGAGCTCGAGCTCGGGCGAAGAGACCGACTCGGAGGAGAGTGAAAGCGGCACCGGCCCGCTTTTGGACTTGCCCGACACGACGACGGGCACCGGCGTGACCGAGACGAGCGGCTCGGGGGATCCCTGTGCCGACGCCGAGGAGCAAGAGTCCAACCAAGGTTGCCTCTTTTGGGCCGTCGACCTGCCCAACGCCTGGGTGGGCACGCCTTCGCCGGACAACCACCAGTACGCGGTCGTCGTGGCCAACACCGTCCCCGACGCCTCGGCCAACGTCCAGGTGTTCACGGGGACCGGCACGACGCCGGTCGACTCGGCCGTGGTGCCGAGCGGGCAGATCTTCACCTTCGCCTTGCCCTCGCTGAACGTGCCGGAGCGTCAAAACTCCTACGACCGCACGGCCTATCGCATCGAGAGCGACGTGCCGGTGACGGCCTACCAGTTCAACCCCCTCGACAACACGACCCAGGTGTTCTCGAACGACGCCTCCTTGCTCTTCCCCGTGCACAGCTGGGGCCAGGAGTACACGGCGATCACCGGTGACGGGATTCAGCTGGCCGAGAGCGCGGGCGGGACCCCGGACAACGCCGGCTCCTTCGTCAGCGTCGTCGCCAACGAAGACGGGACCGTCGTCGACTTCTTCCCCACCGCCCCGATCTACGCGGGCGCCACGACCGGCATCGTCCTCAATCGGGGTCAGGTGGCCACCATCATCTCCAACGCCACGACCTCCGGTGTCCCGGGGACGGCGGGCCTCGGCAACATGTCGGGCACGCGCGTCTCGGCCGACAAGCCCGTGGCCGTGTTCTCCGGCAGCGTCGCAACGATCGAGCCGCAGCCGGGTCAATGCTGCGCCGATCACCTCGAGCACCAGATGCTGCCGCTGACCGCGTGGGGTACGGGCTACACGGCCGTGCCGCCGGCGGTCCCCGGCAATCCGACGAGCACCAACCCGGCCGCGTACCGGATCACGGGCGCCTTCGACCAGACCAGCTTGCAGTACAGCCCGAGCGCGCCCCCCGGAGCGCCCACGACGATCAACGCGCAGCAGACGGTGCGCTTCCAGACCAACCAACCCTTCACGGTCACGACCACCGACACGCAAAAGCCCTTCGCGCTCACGCAGTTCTTGCTGAGCAACCAGGCCATCGTCGGCTTTCCGCCCTACCAAAACGGGGACCCCGCGATGATCGCCCTGCCCGCGGCGGCGCAGTTCCAAGAGACCTACATCTTCTTGGCGCCGAACGGTTACGCGCAGCAGTACGTGACCATCATCGCGCCGGACAGCGCGGCCGTCATGCTCGACGGCAACGACGTGAGCGCGGGCAACTGGACCACGGTCGGGACGCTCGACGGCGTGAACTACCGCTCGATCCGTCTGCCCGTGAATGCCGGTTCGCACCTCATCGACGCGGACGAACCCGTGGGCATCGTCTCGATCGGATACGACACCGACGTGAGCTACGGCTACCCCGGCGGTTCGGGCTTGGCCATCATCTCCACGCCGCCGCCGCCGCCGACCGGCTAGCGTTTCGCGGTCTTCGCTCGACGAGGTCGACGGGGTCGACACGGCCGGCGCTTCGGGGCCGGCCGTGCTATGTCCAAAGTGGCGGCGAACGCCGTTTTCGACCATGTCTGCCGTACTCGATCGCCTCGTCGAACTCCTGAGCCTCGAACGCATCGAGGAGAATCTCTTTCGCGGGCAAAGCCAGGACCTCGGCTGGGGTGCGGTCTTTGGCGGGCAGGTACTCGGCCAAGCGCTCAGCGCCGCCGAGCAGACCGTCCCCGGCGATCGCTACGTGCACTCACTGCACAGCTACTTCTTGCGTCGCGGCGACGCCAGCAAGCCGATCGTCTACGACGTCGACTGCATTCGCGATGGTCGCTCCTTCACCACGCGTCGCGTCGTGGCCATTCAAAACGGCAAGGCCATCTTCAACTTGTCCGCCTCCTTTCAGATCCGGGAGTCCGGCTTCGAGCACCAAGACGAGATGCCCGAGGCCGAAGGTCCCGACGGACTGACCAGCGAGCTCGAGATGGCGCGCCGTTTCGCGGAGATGCTGCCGCCCAAGCTGCGCGAGCAGGCGACCAGCGACAAGCCGATCGAGATCCGGCCGGTGCATTTCATGAACCCCTTCGCGCCCGAGAAGCGTCCGCCCTCGAAGCAGGTTTGGTACCGCGCCACGGGAAAGCTCCCGGACGAGCCGCGGCTGCACCAGTACCTCTTGGCCTACGCCTCCGACTTCCACTTTTTGACCACCAGCTTGAACCCCCACGGGGTGTCGGTGTGGCAGCGAGACATGCAAGTCGCGAGCTTGGACCACGCCATGTGGTTTCACCGACCCTTCCGGATGGATGAGTGGCTCTTGTACGTGGTGGACTCGCCTTCGGCCTCGGGGGCGCGTGGGCTCGTGCGCGGCCAGTTCTTCGATCGCAAGGGGCGCTTGGTGGCTTCGACCACGCAAGAGGGCCTGATCCGCCACCACGCAAAGATCGACAAATAAAGAACCCGCCCTCCGTGGGAAGGGCGGGTCACCGAGAAGCGGTGCTCGTGCGTCGGTGAACGCAGTGTCGTGGTCGAGCGATAGATCAGTAGCCGCTGCTTTGGTTGGACCACTCGGCCATGGCCAGCTCGCGGATGTCGGCGCCCTCGCAGGGCTCGCCGGGGGCGTTGTCGGCACAGTCGGCGTCGGTCACCCCGAGGACGGTCAGCGCCCCCGAAGCGGCGCCGTCGGCCGTGAAGACACCCGAGAAGGTGAGGCCCGCGCGGTCGTAGCCGGCGAGGTCGATGCCCTCGATCCCGTAGAGCTCGGCAAAGGTGGCCAGCTCGACGGTCGAGGCATAGGGGGCGTAGATGTCGATGCGCACGTCTCCGAGGCTGCCGTCCTTGGCCGGTTCGGCGTAGACCTCGACTTCGAAGTTGCCGTCCATGCTTCCGTCGGCCGCGCTGGCCGAGAATTCGGCCCGGGTGTGCAGCTGTCCCACGTCGAGGCCGTCGTCCTCCGGGATGGCGCGGAAGCAAACCGGGTCGCCTTGGTGCTCGGCCGCGATCTCGAAGGCCGACTCCACCGCGACATCGAGCCCCTGGCTCCAACTCAGCTTGGCGCCCTCGACGGCGTTGATGCGCGCGAGCACCTCGGCCGCGGTGAATTCACCGAAGGCGCCGTCGATCTTCGCGGCCGCCTCGTTGGGCGCGCAGGGGCGCTCGGCCGTCGGCCAGCTGGCGATCGGCAAGACACCAAAGCCGACCGCGTCTCCCGACTCGAGCTCGACGCCGCCTTCGATGCCCCCGGAAAGACCGAGCTGCGAGAGACCGAGCTGCAAGCTGGGGTCGACCACGCGCGCGTGGGCGGGTTCGACCGTGCGTACGGCCAAGCTTCCCTCGAGGGCGTCGAGGGGAAGCTCGAGATCGACTTTGCCGAAGCGCGGGTCCCAGCTGCGCAAGGTGGCGGGCAGGGTCTCGGCCAGCGCGCCGTCGTCGCTGACGAGCTCGATCTCGACGTCGACCTCGAGGTAGTCCGGGCATCCGCCGGCCCCGCCGCCGAGGGTGAAGCCACTTTCTTCGGGCTCGGAGCTCACCTCGCGGACCTCGCCGCCGAGGTAGCGGACGACCGCACGCAGCTCGGCCATGCCCGGCGTGGTGTTGAACTCGACGCGGATGTCGCCCTCTTCGAGGGCTTCGGCCCAGACCATGGGCGAGACGTGCTCGCCCTCGACGCGCGCGAGCAGCTGTGCGGCCGAGAAGCCGAGGCTGCTTTGGGCCTCGACGCCCGCGAGGGGCCGCGCCGTATCGACGCAGCCGCCATCTTGGGCGAGGTTGTCGGGCTGCGCGATGCCGCCGAAGTCACAAGCCGCGAGCAGACAAAGCCCGAGTCCCAGACGGGAGATCGGTGACGAGGTCAGTCCAAAGCGGGGGAGGGTTCGTCGCATGCAAGTCAAAGAGAGACCTAAGCCTCGATCTGAGCCTGACACGGCTTTTGAGGGGTCGACAGTCTGACACGGATGTCACGCTCACGACCCGGCCGTCAGGCGGGTCTGGCCGCTCAGACCCCCCTACGTGGGCGAATTCGGTCGCCTCGCCGTCTGTGCAGGCTGCGCAGGCGACGCTGATGACAGGCCTGTCCTTGCTTCAGCCGAGCAGGCCGAGCGACTGGCCGACCTTGGTGAAGGCGGCGATCGCCCGATCGATCTGGGCGTCGGTGTGCGCGGCCGAGAGCTGCACGCGGATCCGCGCTTGGCCCTTGGGCACGACCGGATAGCTAAAGCCGATGACGTAGATGTTCTCGGCCAAAAGCGCGTCGGCCATCTCGTTGGCGAGACGGGCGTCGCCCAACATGATCGGAACGATGGGCGTGTCGCCGGGCTTGACGGTGAAGCCCGCCGCCTCGACGCCCTCGCGGAAGCGCTTGGCGTTGGCCTCGAGGCGGTCGCGCAAGGCGGTGCTGCCCGAGAGCTCGTCCATCACGGCCAAGCTCGCCGCGACGATCATCGGCGCCAGCGAGTTCGAAAAGAGGTAGGGGCGCGAGCGATTGCGGAGCATGGCGATGATCTCCTTGCGTCCGCTGGTGAAGCCGCCCGAGGCCCCGCCAAGGGCCTTGCCCAGGGTCGAGGTCACGACGTCGACCCGGTCTTGGACGCCGTGCAGCTCGGGGGTCCCGCGGCCCGTGGGGCCCAAAAATCCCGTCGCGTGCGAGTCGTCGACCATGACCATCGCCTGGTAGCGGTCGGCGAGATCGCAGATCGCTTTGAGCGGCGCCGTGTTCCCGTCCATCGAGAACACGCCGTCGGTGGCGATCATCTTGCGCTGGGCGCCGGCCGCGTCGGCCTCTTTGAGCTTGGCCTCGAGATCCGCCATGTCCGCGTTCGCGTAGCGAAAGCGCTTGGCCTTGCACAGGCGCACGCCGTCGATGATCGAGGCGTGGTTCAACGCGTCCGAGATGATCGCGTCTTCGGGCCCCAAGATGGTCTCGAACAAGCCGCCGTTCGCGTCGAAGCAGGAGCTGTACAAGATCGTGTCCTCGGTGGAGAGGAACTCGGAGATCTTGGCCTCGAGCTCTTTGTGGCGATCTTGGGTGCCGCAGATGAAGCGCACGCTCGACATGCCGTAGCCGCGCTCGTCCAAAGCGCGCTTGGCCGCTTCGATCACCGAGGCGTTCGAGGAGAGGCCCAAGTAGTTGTTCGCACAAAAGTTGAGCACCTCGTCGTCGCCGACGGCGATGGCCGAGCCTTGGGGGCTGACGATGATGCGCTCGTGCTTGGTGAGCCCCGCTTGCTCGATCTCGTCGAGGATCTGGGCGTAGTGGTCGCGTGCTTGGTCGAACATGGATCGGTCTTTCGGGCCCTCAGCCGGCGTGTGCGTCGGCGAAGGCTTCGGGGTGGGTCCGCAAGAGCTCGCGGACTTCGGGGATGAGCGCGTGGATGGTGGCCTCGACGTCGAACTCCGGTCGCCAGCCCCAGTCCTCACGCGCGTTGGCGTCGTCGAGACGGTTGGGCCAGCTGTCCAAGATCCCCTGACGCACCGGGTCGGGGTCGAAGTCGAAGTCGGCGCCACCGATGGCCGCGGCCACCGCCTCGGCCAGCTCGCGTGCGCTCGGGGAGAAGGCGTGGATGTTGTAGATGCTGCGACGCAGTCGTTCGCGCGGTGCAGCGCTCAGCTCGAGCAGCGCCCGGATCCCGTCGGGCATGTACATCAGGGGGATCCGCGTGTCGGGCCGGCAAAAGGCCGTGTAGCGACCGCTGCGCAGGCCCTCGATGAAAAAGTACAAAGCGTAGTCGGAGCTTCCGCCGCCCGGCAGGGACGCCGCGATCAGACCGGGGAAGCGCACGCCACGAAAGTCGAGGCCGTAGCGACGCGCGTAGTAGGCCCCGAGCAGCTCGCCGCTTGCCTTGGTGACGCCGTACATGGTGGTCGGCTCGAGGGAGACGGCGTCGGGGGTGGGATCGGGGAGGCCGGGGCCAAAGACCGCGATCGTGCTCGTGAACATGAGCTGCCGGGTCTCGGTCTTTCGACAGCCCTCGAGCATGTTGTACAGCCCGCCTTGATTGACCGCGTAGGTCAGCGCGGGGTTGGCCTCTCCGCGGGCCGACAAGATGGCGGCGAGGTGGAAGATGCGATCGACCCGGAGGGCGTCGAGGGTCGCTTCGACGGCCGCGCCATCGGTGACGTCCAGGGTCGACCACTGGGCGCGGGGGTCCGGCGAGGCGGGCAGCCGCATGTCGGTGGCGAAGACCTCGTCGCCTTGGGCGTGGAGGCGTTCGATCAGGTCATGGCCGACTTGCCCCGCAGCTCCCGTGATCAGCGTTCGCACCGGCGGCGAGCATCGCCGACCTGGGGTGAAGGGACAAGGCGGATCGTCACGGCCGCTAAACGGGGTTCGGCCCCCGCGAGGGCAGATCCGGTGCCGCGCCGCCGCTCGCGGTGGCGTGAAGTCGCGCCTCGCTCAGAAGAAGCAGCCGAAGTTACCGCCGACGCTGCCGTCGACGATCAGGCCCGAGACCGGGCTCACGACGACGGTGGCGATCTCACCTTCTTCGAGGACATCGGGCTCGAGGGTTCCGCCGAAACCTCCGTTGCCGTTGTCCGTCAAGGTGATGCACTCGAGCTCCGCTCCCGAACACTGGCCTTCGATCAGGCAGGCCGTGCCCTCGAAGCCGGTGGTGAGGTTGATGAAGCAGTTTTGCGTCGCGGACGCGCCGACCACCTGGAAGGTCGCGTCGGGATGCCCGTCGTAGATGCTCGAGGGCGACCAGCCGTTGTAGCCGCAGCTCATGGTCATGATGTCGTCGTAGTCGCGGACATCGACGGTGGTGCCGAAGCTGGGCAGGCCGGTGGTGTTGCAGACCTCATTGGTCTCTTCGATGTTCAAGCTGAAGTCGCCGGCCCCGTCGAATCCGTCGATGATGAGGGTCACCGGAGTTCCACCTTGCAAGTAGCGGACGACCTCGCTCGGGATCTGGGTGGTCGACGAAGTGCCCTTCGAGTTGCAGGCGAGTTCGCGTCCGTCGCAGGTCGCCCCTTCGCGTAGGTAGACGGCGGGCACGAAGTCGCTGGAGTTCACCGAAAAGCGCCACTGTCCCGTGTTCGGCGGCACCCAGATGAACTCACGCTCGGGGTGCGCGGCGCCGCCACACGAGCCTTGCTGCTCGTTGCCCGCGCCCGTGGTGCTCATGTTCATCGGGAAGGTCGCGGTCGAAATGTCCTGGCCGGGGCAGGTGATCGGGTTGATGTTGAGGGCGTAGTCACCGGCCGCGCCAAACTTGCCCTCGACGTGCAGGACGTAGCGATCACCGGCGTAGAACTGCCCGGTGTGACGCGACTGAGGGTTGGTCGTCGAGATGTCGTCCTGGCAAAAGCTCTCGCCGTTGGTGCAGCCGAGCTCGCCCGACAAGACCGTGTCGATGCTCGAGCCTTCGGTGTCGATGACGTACCAGCCCGTGGCCGGCACCTCCCACTCGACGGAGATGTCATCGTTCGCGCCCGCGCCACACGAGGGCAAGTTCTCGTCCCCTTGGCCGAAGGTCGTCCCCGCCTTGACCGGCGTGCCCGTGCTCATGGCCAGGATCTCGTCCGCACACTCGAGCATGCCGTCGCCGTCGCCGTCGCCGTCGCCGTCCCCATCGCCCTCGCCGTCGCCGTCGCCATCGCCATCCCCGTCGCCGTCGCCGTCCCCATCACCATCCCCGTCGCCATCGCCATCTCCATCGCCGTCCCCCGTGCTTGAGGCCTCTCCACTTTCGCTGCTGGTGGTGGAGCTCTCGCCTTCACTCGTGGAGCTCGAGCTGCTGGCCTCGGATTCGGTCTCGTCGGCGCCGGTGTCTTCGACCCCCGAGTCCGAAAAGCACGCGCTGCTCATCAGCAAGAAGGCGGGGGCGAGTCGGCGCAGGGCAAGCATGCGGGAATCTTGCCGCGTCGCGTCCGCAACGGGCAAGGGTGGGCTCGGGCTGGCTTTGGCTCCAGTCCGAGCCCCCAACCTGGGGCGCCGAGAGCGGCGAATTCAGCCCTTGGTCTCGATCTCGGGCGCCGCGGCGAAAAAGGCGTTCAACTCCGGCTTTTGATAGCTGCGGTAGTCGATCGCCCAGGGGGTCGCCGTGACCACGCCGTCGGTCTTCTTGAGCGTGAGCGCCATCGGCCGCACGTCGCGGTAGTTCGAATCGGGCGGGATGTCTTCGTTGGCCACGCCCCCCGCGCTAAAGACGGTGAACAAGCGCACGTCCTCGTCTTGGGGGTAGTGGTTCTTGAAGCCGGCGTTGATCTTCTCGTGGCCGCGGACCAACAAGTTGGTGCCGAGGCGACCCATGAAGTTGCGGAACTGCTTGCGCCCGAAGGGAAAGCGCGCGCTCGCGGCTTGCAAGTCGTCGGGGATGACATCCGCGCGGCTCGGGTCCGACCACAGCATCTGAAAGCGCAGATCGTCGTCGTTGAGCGTCGTCAGATCCTTCCACTTCTCTTTGACGAGCGCGTCGCGAGGGATGCCCGCGTGCACGAACAAGGAGCGATCGAACAAGAGCATGTTCGGCATCGCGTCGAAAAAGCGGAGGTAGCGCTCGAAGATGTCGGTCGGCAGGTGATCTTGCAGGGTGTTGATCGCCTCCGCCGGACGCACGCCACCGTACACCTTGCCTTGGTACTCGATGTAGTACTCGTGGTTGCCGCGCAGCACGTAGACGTGCTCGGGGACGGTGGTGAAGAGCTTCAACACCGTGCGCAAGATGCCGTTGTAGCTGAAGTGGCCGCGGTCGATGTAGTCGCCGAGCAGCACCAGCTTGATCATGGGGTTGTTGTCGGGGTCGGCCCGGTACTTGCGGACCTTCTCCATGAAGTCGGCCTGCATCAAGGCACCCTTGAGGCAGCTGTAGCAGCCGTGGAGGTCGCCGAGAATGACCAGCTCGTAGTCCTTTTCGGTGGGCGGCTTGACGTAAACGTGGCCGTCGAGGAACTCGGCGCCGTCCTCGTCGAAGTCATCGATCGAAGCCTTGCCGGCGAGATTGCCTTTGCCGGCGTCGCGCTGCTTGTGAAAGAGCTTCTCGGCGGCGTCGAGGACCTCGAGGTCGGCTTGGATCTGCTTTTTGAGCGTGTCGGGATCCGAGGAGTAGTGGTGCTCGAAGCTCTTGAAGAAGGGGTGGTTCGTCTCGCGGGCGGCGACGTCGGTCGCCGGGTTCACCTCGACGGACATGGAGATCAGGTCGGCTTCGTCGAGCACCGGCTCTTGATTGAGCAGCTCGGCGAGCTCATTGCGGAACTTGATCTCTTCGGGGTGCTGCACGCCGTCGGCGTCGATGAAGTCGTCGACGACTTGCAAGAGTGCCACCCGGTTGTGGTCCGAGAGGTCCTGGAACATCTCGAAGCAGCGCAACTTGAGCTTGCTGCGAACGAACTCACCGACGTCTTCGCCATCGGCGACGGCCTCGGTAAAGAGCTCTTTGACCTCTTGGTCGATCTGGTTGAAGACCTCGACGTAGTGCTCGTGCTGCTTTTCGATGGTCTCGAAGCGGACCTCGGGGTCGAGGTCTCCCATCTGGTCGACACGGGCGGTGACGACTTTGCGCAGGTAGGCGCGGACGAAGGCCTTCTCGGTGAGGTCGAATTCGCTGTCGATGTAGCCGCAGGTGGTCAGATAGAAGATGATGGCTTCGATCTGCTGTTCGGCGACTTTGGGGTCCTTGGAAAGCTCGATCATGGCGATCTCCGGGGGGCGGGGATGGCCAAAGATACCGCGAAAGCGCGCCTTCGGGGCCGCCGCGTCCAGGGGCGCTCGCGGGGCCTCCCCACGACCCCGCGAGCTGCGCGAGCGCACTGTTGGAGGGCTCCAGGCGATGCGGTAGCCTCCCCGCAGTGCGCTGCCACGCCTACCACCTCGAAGGCGAGCTCTATCGCGAGCTCGAGGGGCAGATCCTCGAACAGCTGCAGCACGGCGAGCGACAAGCCCTGCAGTACCTGCTCGACGAGTCGGACGCGCAGTTCGAGCTGCTCAGCGGTGAGTGGCGCGTGCTGTTCAAGGCGGCCGAGGATTTCTTCCAGCACGTCGACATCCCCGAGCGCATCGCTCGACTGGCCGTGGCGCCCGATCAGATCGAGGACTTCCTCGATCTCGTCCACGAGCCGCGACTTTCGAAAGAGTGGACGCCGATCACCTTCGGGCTTTCGGCCCTGCGCCACCGCTTCGCCAGCGGCGAGGGCGACGGCGCCTTGGTCTTCGTCGAGGAGTCCGACGACTGGCTGTGGACCGAGCACCCCTACGAGCTGATGGCCGTGCGCGACGAGGTCTACGAGCTGCTCAAGCCGCACATTCGTCCGCTGGTGATCGGCAAGGACTACGCCGCCTTGTCGCGCCTGCTCGCGGATCACTGCGAGGGCTCGGTCGAGTTCTCGGACGAGAAGTGGGAGAACCTTCGCGGTGACGCGAAGGGCATGGTGCCGGAGCTGATGGCCTTCATCGAAGGCGTGATCACCAAGCCGGCCGACTACATCTCGATTCGCGAGGCCCTCTCGGTGGTGGCGGATCCCTCGCGCCAGCCGAGCTTGGACGCCTGGCTCCGCGTGCATGCCGACCACGCGCAGTACGCTTTGTACTTCCGCGACATCGTCCGCGAACGCAGTTGATCGCGGCAAAACGCCGATCCGTCGTCGCGAGCTCGCGCCCGGGCCGAGCTCGCCGCGAGTGATGCTTGACCGCGCGAGGCCGGACCTGCACGATGCGCGCCCGCGGAGGTCAGATGTCCGAAGCTCAGATCCGAAATTCCCAGGCCGGCTTGCCCTTTGGGCATGAGCGCGGCGGCGATCATCGCTCGGCGATGCGCGGAAGTTCGTGGATCTGCGGCACGGATCCGCTGACGGGCCGCCAACGCCTCGGCGCTCGCGCCTCGGCCTGATTTCGGCCTCGCCGCCGCCTGCGCCAGCCGCCGGGCTTCGCTCTCGACAGTGAGGCGCGAGCCGCTGGCCGCCCCAGACCGGCCGCCCATCCCCTGCGTCGAAGACCAGGCGGGCGGTCCAACCCTCTCCCGATCACCTTGGGGTGATCGGCTTTTTGAAAGTGAAATGACGATGCACCACAAGACGCATTACGACACCTTGTCTACCCACGGCCTCGCGAAGGGCTCTCGTGCGTGGTTCGCCCAGCGACGCGCGCGAAAGCTCGGTTTGGCCCAAGGCGGCGGTCGCCTGGCCAAGTTTCGCGAGGTCGCGCGCCATATCCCGATCGGTCTCGACGAGGTTTTGCGTGACGAGCTCCCGAAGGTCGCCGAGTCGGAGTACTGGTTCTACGTGTGGAACGTCGGGCCGGTGCTGTGCGCCTACTGCAACGAGAAGCTCACGCGCAGCAGCAAGACCAAGGACCACGTGATCCCGCGTGCGTCCGGCGGTTCACGGCTGGGGCGCGAGAACTTGGTCCCGGCTTGCCGGGACTGCAACGGCCAAAAGGGCCACGCCTCCTTGCTGCGCTTCTTGCTCGAGCGCGAGCAAGCCCGACGCGGACGCCTTTGTGCTTGAACCCTCTCGGGGCGGGTGGATCATCGCGGATCCATCCGCCCCCTTTTTCGAGTCGCTAGGCCCGGCCCCAGTCGATTTCGGCGCGGGCATCGGCGGCCCCAAAGCGCCCCTTGGCGTCGAGCTCCACCCGCGAGGCGGCGACCTCGGGATCGTGCGTGAAAAAGGCCCAGCCGCCCTCTTCGACCACCCGCTCGAGCATCACGCGCTTCTCGTCGATCAAGCGCTCCGGAAAGCGGTCGTAGCCCATGGTGATGGGCAGGTGCACCCAAGGCACGCCGGGGATCAGATCCCCCATGAAGGTGATCGGCCCTTCGGGGCCCTCGACGCGGGTCAAGGTGAGTCCGGGCGTGTGCCCCTCCGAGTAAGAAAAGGAGAAGGCCTCACCCAAGCTCGCGCTGCGCGTCGCCCCCGGCTCGAGGATCTCGAGGCGCTCCCCCTCTTCGAGCAGCTCGATCAGCGCGGGGATGAAGGAGGCCCGGTCGCGCGGGTGCGGATCTTTGGCCCGCGCCCAGGCCTCGGCACCCACGATCACCTTGGCGCGCGGAAAGGCCAAGCGCGGCGCGGCGTCCTCGGACCAGGCCGTCAACAAGCCGCCCGCGTGATCGAAGTGCATGTGGCTCAAGACGATCAGGTCGATCTCCTCGGGCGCGATCCCCATGCCCGCCAGCTCCTTCAACAAGCGATGCTCGGCCGACTGCACCCCAAAGCGTTCGCGCAGCTTGGGCTCGAAGAAACTCCCGATCCCGGTCTCCAACAAGATCTTCCGATCGCCGTCCTCGATGAGCAGGCAGCGACACGCGAGCTCGATGCGATGCTGGTCGTCGGCCGGCGCCCAGCGCTCCCACAAAGCGCGCGGGCAGTTGCCGAACATCGCGCCCCCATCGAGGCGTTGACCGTTGCCGTGGATCGAGCGCAGTCGCATGGGGTGGGGGTAGCAGCTTTGCTGGCGGGCGGCGGCAAAGCGCGCCGGGTGGACGCGATGAAGGCTTCAACACCTTGAAATCATTGAGGTATTTAGCGGCGCGAGCCTCCCTGCTACCTTCCTCGCGCATGGCCACCCCCGACTTCGCGACCGCCGACCTTTGTGACGAGCATCCCGACGCGACGCAGGTGATTCAGGCGGCGTGGGTGGCGGTGGGTCGCAAGCTGCGCTTTTGCGGCGAGGTGTCGACGATTCAGGCTTTCGAGGACAACTCGCGGGTGCGCGAGGCGGTGGCCGAGGCCGGGCGCGGGCGCGTGCTGGTGGTCGACGGCGGGGCTTCGATGCGGCGCGCGATGTTGGGGGATCGCTTGGCCCAGCTCGCGGTCGACAATGGCTGGGCTGGGGTGATCGTGTGGGGCTGCATCCGAGACCGGGCGGTCATCGATGGCCTCGAGTTGGGGGTGCGCTGTTTGGGGACGCACCCGCGCAAGACCGAAAAGCTCGGCGTGGGTCGGCGTGACGTCGAGATCGAAGTCGCGGGCGTGACCGTCACGCCGGGCGCGTGGATCTACGCGGACGAAGACGGCGTCGTGCTCGCGCCGGCGCCCGCAAGCTGAAGGATCAGGCCGGGCTCGGCTGCACGCGGACGTTGCGGCGGCGGCCTTGGGCGTCGGTGACCGGCGCGTTTTTGGGCTTGCGCTTCGAGGCGCGCTGGCGCTGATCCGAGATCCGCCATGGGCGCGGGCGTCGGCTGATCGAGAGCAGCAAGCCCACCGCCAGCATCGAGGCCAGCAGCGAAGAGCCGCCCTTGGACACGAAGGGCAAGGTGATGCCCTTGGCCGGGATCACGCGCAAGACCACGGCCATGTTGACCAGCGCCTGCAAGCCGAAGAGTGCCGACAAGCCCACGGCCAAGTAGGTGC
>JAUIJR010000622.1 GCA_030431075.1 Polyangia bacterium
CGGCGGCGCGCTGGGTCTCGAAGGCCTCTTCGGTGATCTCGAGATCGCGTAGACGATCCGACTCGCCCCACAAGACCAAGTCGAGGTAGTTCGACGGGATGTTGTGGTAGTAGAGGGTCTGGTCGTAGCTGGTCCCGGCGTTCATGTTGCCGCCGGCGCCCTCGGTGTACTCACCGATCTTGAAACGACCCAGGTTCTTGGAGCCCATGAACATCATGTGCTCGAAGAAGTGGGCGAAGCCCGTGCGGCCTTCGGCCTCGTCGACCGATCCGACCTTGTAGAGCAAGGAGATGTTGAAGGCCGGGGTCGAGTGATCCTCGACCACGTGGACCTCGAGGCCGTTGTCGAGGGTGAAAGACTCGACCTTCAGCTCGACCTCGAGCTGGCGGGCCTCGGTCTTCTTCTTCTTCTTCGCCGCTTGTGCGTCGCTTTGGGTGGCGGGGGCCAAGCCGGCGGCCGGGAGGGCGAAGGCGAGTCCGAGGGTGAGTCCGAGCGCCCGCGGATGGGCCCATCGGCGGCGGCGCGTGAGGGGAGCTGCGTGGGGGGATTTGCTCATGGAGATCCTCGTGAGGCGCGCGGAAGGTAGCACAGGCGATGCCCGCGTCTTCGGCCGCGAAGGCCCGCGTGGCGTCCCGAATTTCGCGGCCGGTCGCGGCTGTGACCCAGCTTTCGCGGATAAGGTGTCGACATCCGCGAAGGCCCGGAGGTGAGGCCTCGCACTGCTCCCAAAGACGCGACGCGCGTGGCGAATTCGCTACGCCATGCGGCGGCGCGAGCTCAGGCGCCTGCGCCGGCCGCGACGGCGCGTTGCACGATCACCCGCGCCTCGGAGCTGCCCGCGTGCCACTCGAGGACGTCGGCCAAGGCCAGCGCAGACTCGGCACAGGACTTCGCCTCGTCGGGGCGCGGCAAGGAGAGCTTGAAGCTCGCGCGCTCGAGCAGCAGCTCGGCCGTGGTCTTGCGGTCGCCGAACTCACGGCTCAAGGAGATCGCGCGGCTGCGATGTTGCTCGCCGCGGGTGGCTTGGCCGACGCGGACGAAGGCGCGCGCGAGATCCGTGTGCGCGCGCATCCGAGCGAGGGGATCGTCGCTACGCTCGGCGCGCCAGACCGCGTGGCGGCAGTACTGCAGCGCGCCGCGGGAGTCGCCTTGGCGCGCGCAGATGTCGGCCACGGCCAAGAGCTGTCGCCACATCGGGAAGTCGACGTCGGCGCGCGGACCTCCGCCCATCGTCGCCATGTCGATCCCCTGCTCGAGCTCGCGGCGCGCGCCTTGAAGATCCCCGGCTTGGGCGAGGGCCTGGGCGTAGTCGGCGTGCGCGGCCAAGAGGTTCTCGGGTTGACCCAAGACCAAGGCGGCACCGGCGAGCTGGGCGTACTCGCGCGCGGCTTCTTGGTGACGGTGCAAGCGGGAGAGCGCGAAGCCTCGCACCCGGCTGAGCTCGGCTTGCTGGGTCGGCTCGGCTTGGTAGGTGCCGGCTTCGATCGCGGCGACCAGCTGGTCGATGCGGGCGAGGGCCTCGTCGGGCTTGCGCGAGTAGCAAAGCGAGTAGGCGGCGCGGGCGGTGAGGTCGATGCGGACGTCGTCCGGCACCTCGCTTTCGATCTCGAGCACGCGCAAGGCGGCGCCGAGCAAGGAGGCCGACTTGCGATCGTCGAAGGCCGCGACGGCGCAGTCGGCCGCCTGTTGCAGGGCCTCGGCGAGCTGCTTTTCCCCCGCGCGCAGGCGGTGCATGGCCACCACCACCGCGTCGCTGCCCCGATTCTCTTCGGAGCTGGCGGCGAGGCCGTGCAGGGTCTGCATGCGGTCGGGGGTCAAGGAGCGGTAGACCGCGTTGCGGATCTCGGCGTGCGCGAAGCGGCGCTGCCCCGGCTCACCCAGCGGCAGCCAGTCCTGCACGTGCAAGCGCGCCAGGATGTCGTCGAGCTCATCCCCGCTCGCACCCCCGTCGCGCGCCAAGATGGCGCGCAGCGATCGTTCGGCGCAGCGCGTTCCGAGCACGGCCGCGACCTCGAGCACGCGGGTCTCGTCGCGGCCCAAAATGCCCCCGCGGCGCGCCAGCAAAGTCGAGAGCTGCGGATCGTCGCCGAGCTCTTGGTGCTCGGCCAGGGCGCGCAAGGCGACCTCGAGCTCGAGCGGCGTCGGGTGCTCGAGCTTGCGCAGCTGGGGAATGAACTCGGCCAAACGGCCCTCTTCCCCGGTGCACAGGTAGCGGGCGGCGGCCTCCACGTCGCCGCGGCCGAGGCGTCCGAGCTCGACGACCTCGGCTTCGAGCCACTCGAGGTCCTCTTCTTGGGTGGCCGTGAGCACCAGCACCGGGCGATCCGTGGGCTGGTGGCGCAGGGCCTGGAGCACGCGACGCGAGGAGGTGTCGTACTGCTCGAGATCGTCGAAGCACAGCACGATCCGCGAGCCGTTGGGTGCGCTGACCAGGGTCTGGGCGGCGGCGACGAAGCACTCGCGGCGACGGACGGCGAACTCGGCCGAGGCCAAAGGTCCCGACAAGGAGAAGAGCTCGGCCAAGCCCGGCAAGGCCTCGAAGCTCAAGCCGGCGAGGTTGGAGGCGCGGCCGAGATCGCGGGTGGTCACCTCGACCGGCAAGTTGAGCACCTTGCGGACGGCGTCGCGGATCGGCCACAAGGG
>JAUIJR010000623.1 GCA_030431075.1 Polyangia bacterium
TGAAGATCATCGGAAAGGTCGGCCAACCGGTCCACATCTTGAGTGCGCTGCGGCGGCGCCAATCGCCAAAGTAGCTGCCGTACTCGAGGTAGGCGTAGGGGATACCCACGGCGTCGAGGAGCTTGCGGGCTTTTTTGGGGTGCGGGTTTTGGCGCATGCCGACCACGACGATGGGATTCGCCTCGATGGCCGCGCTGACCTCGTCGACGATCTCGCGATTCCAGTTCGCCACGCGCTCGCGGACGGTGTCGTGAATGGCATCTTCGGCGAGAACGCTGCGGGGCATGTGGGGCGCAGCTTGGCCCATGCCCGGCCCGGACGCCATCACGCTCCATGGCGGGTATCATCGAGGCATGCGCCGCCTCGTGCTCTCTTGCCTACTACTCGCGCCCGCGGGGTGCGCTGACGACGCCGCAGCTGACGCCGAGGGCAGTAGCAGCGAGGAAAGTGGTGACACCAGCGGCAGCGAGAGTTCGGAGACGTCGACGGGGGAGAGCGGCGACGGGGATGGCGACGGGGACGGAGATGGGGATGGAGATGGGGATGGAGATGGGGATGGAGACGGGGATGGAGATGGGGATGGAGATGGAGATGGCGATGGAGACGGGGATGGAGACGGAGACGGCATCATCTACAAGGGCGTCAGTCTCGCGGGCGCGGAGTTTGGGACGAACGTGCCGGGCATCTATGGCGCGGACTACATCTATCCGACGGCGTCGGAGGTCACCTACTTTGTCGGCAAGGGGATGAACACGATGCGGCTGCCCTTCGGTTGGGAGCGCTTGCAGCCGAACTTGCAGCAGGCCTTCGATGCGACCGAGCTGCAGCGCTTGCAGAGCTTTGTGGCGGCGGCGAAGGGGGAGGGGGCCATCGTGGTGCTCGACCCGCACAACTACGCGCGATACGGGGGCGAAGTCATCGGCTCGAGCGCGGTGAGTGTCGAGGACTTCGCGGATCTATGGACGCGCCTGGCGACGCTCTACGCCGACGATCCGCAGGTGGTCTTTGCGATCATGAACGAGCCCCACGACATGTCGACGGAGGCTTGGCTCACGGCGGCCAATGGTGCCATCGCGGCCATTCGTACGGCCGGGGCCGACAACTTGATCTTGGTGCCCGGCAACGCATGGACGGGAGGGCACAGCTGGTCGGAGACCTGGTACGGGAGCGCCAACTCGGTGGTCATGACCGGTGTCGTCGATCCCGGTGACAACTACGCGATCGAGGTGCACCAGTACCTCGACGGCGACTACTCGGGGACCTCGGCGAGCTGTAGCTCGACGACGGTGGGTAGCCAGGCGATCGCCGAGTTCACGACCTGGGCCCGGACCAACGGCCTGCGCGCCTTCTTGGGCGAGTTCGCGGGCGGCGACAACCCGACCTGCGCCGCCGCCGTCGCCGACTTGCTCGATGATCTCGAGGCCAACGACGACGTGTGGATCGGGTGGACCTGGTGGGCGGCTGGTCCGTGGTGGGGCGAGTACATCTTTACCCTCGAGCCCAACGGCAGCGACCGCCCGCAGATGGCTTGGCTCGCGCCCTACTTGTGAGCTCGCTACCTCGGTGACTCGCTGCGGCGGGAAACCGCAAGCTTTGCGGCAGCGGGGACCGCCGCTCGCAAGACTTCCGCATGCTGGGGGCGCGCGCCGACGCATGCTGGGGGCAGGACAGGCCCCCATGAAGATTCCGCTGAGCACAGACCCTCCGATTCCCGAACCCCGAGAGCTGCGACGCATGGTCTGCGGCGATCATCAGAACCTGCGCGAGCAGATCACCGCCGTCGTAGAGTTGCTGGACACCGAGCATGTCGAGGGCCATGGCGATGCCTATGCCCGCGCGCGTCCGATGTTGGAGCGATTTGCGAAGCAACTCTTCGCGCACATGGCGTTGGAAGACACCTACATGGTGCCTCTGCTGCAAGAGGACTTCGCGTGGGGCGAGATGCGTGCGCGGGGTGTCCTGGCGCATCACGCCGAACAGCGCCGGACCTTGAACCGGCTCGTGGATCGATTGCATCGAGCTGGAGAAGCGCGGGAAGGCTTGGTCGAGGACTTCCGGAGCTTCCTGACCGAGCTCGAGCTGGACATGGGTGAAGAGGAACGAGCGCTACTCGGGCCCGAGGTGCTCGGCGACTCGATCGTCCACGTCGAAGCCGGAGCCTGAGCCCTTTGCGGGCTCGTTACACACCGCGGTAGCATCCCGCGATGCGGCGATGTGGCCTCGGGTTGATCTTGGTATTGGCGTCGGGCTTCTTCGCGCCCTCGGCTTGCACCTCGACACCGGCCGACGGGGGGGAGGGCGAAAGCGCGGAGGCGAGCGAGTCGAACGCGAGCGCCAGCGAGGAGGCGAGCAGCGGCGAAGGGGAGGGGGAGTCGACGGGGACATCGTCGGACCTGCCGCCGGACGCCGACCTTCCGGCGCCCTGCGACAAGAACATCGTGCTCATGGGCTACTGGCCGCCCACCAACGAGATGTTGCGGCCCTTTAGCGACGATCCCGAGCACAACCCCGGGACCTGGGTCGGCGAAAACTGGCGGGGGCATGGCTACGACGTCTACGCCTTTTTCCCGGAGTTTCCGCCCGACGGGGATCCGAGCAACGATCCGATCGGAAGCCCGGGGTCGGTG
>JAUIJR010000100.1 GCA_030431075.1 Polyangia bacterium
GCACGGCGGCGACGGCAAAATCTCCGTCATCGACACCGAGGCCGCCGTCGTCGTCCACACCCTCGAGGTCCCCACCGCCTTGGACTACGGCGGCTACCTGGTCAGCGTCAAAGCCGGCACCGAGACGGTAGACACGATCGGGCGCTGAGTCCGGCCGGGGGCTCGAGTTGCCCTTTGCGAAAGAAGACCCCGAGAACACAACTTCTCGGGGCTTTCTTCTTGCTGGGCCCGGTAGGGGCCGAAGCTACGACCGGCGGACCCAATGGACATCGAGCCTTGCCGCTCGGGGACGCGCTCGATGTATGAGAGTCTCGGGAGCAGCCCCGTCGGCTCGGGCAAGGGCTGGACGAGGGCAGCAGCGATCGCCTTGGCGATGGGCATACTCGCGCAGCGGACAAAGTCGAAGGGGCAAAGATCTGTGTTCGGAACGAGAGCTCGCGTCCTTCTCCTCCTCGCCGGCATCTCGCCCGCCTGCGCGGAGAACCCGTGTCCAGCCGCACCTGCAACGGTGAGAAACTTGAATGTCGATACACAAGAAGAACTCGAGGCGCTGGCCGGGCTGACGTCCGCCGAAAACATCTTCATCTTCGGCCCGGTAACAGACCTTTCCCCTCTATCGTGCCTCGAGTCGGTCGACTTTCTCACAATACGCAGTACGAAGCTCACCGACCTCACTCAGTTGGCCTCGCTTCGGAGGATCGAACAGAGTCTGAGCGTCTCTCTCAACGATGAGCTCATCTCTTTGGATGGGCTGGAGAAGGTCTCGAGCCTTCGCGAAACCATCATCTACGAGAACCCTGTACTCGAGGATGTGAGTGGTCTTGCCAACCTGCGTGGGGCCGTAAATGACATCGGGATCACGCTCAACCCGTCACTCAGGGACATCTCAGGACTCGGAGGAGTCACCTCCGCCATCAGGGTCAACATCCTCAGCAACGCAGCGCTCGAATCGGTGCAGACGCTGGCCGCCCTGGAACACGTCGATCTCGGCTTGCAGATCTTGAACAACGCATCTCTCCCCCTGTGCGACGACCGAGCGCTCGCGGCCCGGGTTACGTCGAACTTCGCTCACGAGCTCCAAAGCCCAGAGGAAAGTTGCCCGTGAGCGAACGAAGTTCGCCAGTCACCAGTCGTCACGGATCAAACAGCCGTGTACAAAGGCTGCGACCAGCGGACTAGCCGGCCGTGTTCCTTGCGCAGCGTTCACGCGCGACCACGCAATCCGCTGACTGTGGAGCGTCGGTGCAGTGGAACGAGATCTGCGCGCCTTCCTGCTCGACCGAATTGGGCTCCTCGCCTTCCCAGCAGGCTTCGACCATGCACGCGCGGGCCGCGAACTGAGTCGAGTTGCAGGCGGGCGGGGTTTCATAGTCGGTGGCCCCGTCGCAGGCCTCGCCGGCGGCCCGCCATTCGGCCTCGCAGAACTGGACCCCGCACGCCTCCATCTCCTCACAGGTCGGGAAGGTCTCCTCAGACCCATCGCCACATGACAAGCAAAGGGCGAACAGCGCGAGGCGCCACATGCCCCGATCCTAGCATCGGGCTCCGAGCTGCCCGGGCTTTCTTTTCGTTATCCTCCATGGATCGCCCGTCAGTCGAGAAGGCGTATCATCGACACTTGCGAAGGCGATGACACGGGCTGTGGTGATGGCGATTGCTGCGGGCCGGACCAGCTAGATGGGGGAAGAGACCTGTGTTCGGAACAAAAGCTCGCGTCCTTGTTGTGCCCGCGGCCACGTCGCCCGCTTGCGCGGAGAACCCGTGTCCAGCCGCACCTGCAACGGAGAGAAGCCTGGCGGTCGATACACAAGAGGAGCTCGATGCGCTTGCGGGGCTGACTTCCGCCGAAGACATCTACATCTTCGGCCCGGTAACAGACCTTTCCCCGCTGTCGTGCCTCGACTCGGTCGACTTTCTGACGATACGCAAGACGAAGCTCACCGACCTCACTCAGTTGGCCTCGCTTCGGAGGATCGAACAGCGTCTGAGCGTCTCTCTCAACGATGAGCTCATCTCTTTGGATGGGCTGGAGCAGGTCTCGAGCATCCGGACCGTCGTCATCGGGGATAACGCCGCACTCCAGAACCTGGATGGTCTGGGTTCTGTGAAAGGCGCCGTAAACGACATCGGGATCACGCTCAACCCGTCGCTCAGGGACATCTCAGGGCTCGGGGGAGTCACCTCCGCCATCAGGGTCAACATCCTCAGCAACGCAGCGCTCGAATCGGTGCAGACGCTAGCCGCACTGGAGCACGTCGATCTCGGACTGGAGATCTTGAACAACGCATCGCTCCCTCTGTGCGACGACCGAGCGCTCGCGGCCCGGGTTACGTCAAACTTCGCCCATCGGCTCCAAAGCCCGGAGGAAAGTTGCCCGTGAGCGAAGCCGGTTGACCGGGTGTCGCGCTCGGATAGGCGGGTACTAGAGCAGTGACCAGGCGCGGTCAGCTGGGGGTGTTTCGAGCGCAGCGCTCCCGAGCGTTCGCACACGCTGCTGATTGGGGACGGTATGTGCAGTGGAAGGAGATCTGTCTCCCCTCTCCCTCGACGGAGTTCGGCTTGTCCGCCTCCCAGCATGCATCCGCCATGCATGCGTTCGCCGCCCACTCAGCCGAGCTGCAGCCGGGCGGGGTCTCGTAGTCGGTGGCCCCGTCGCAGGCCTCGCCGGCGGCCCGCCATTCTTCCTCGCAGAACTGGACCCCGCACGCCTCCATCTCCTCACAGGTCGGGAAGGTCTCCTCAGACCCATCGCCACATGACAAGCAAAGGGCGAACAGCGCGAGGCGCCACATGCCCCGATCCTAGCATCGGGCTCCGAGCTGCCCGGGCTCGTCGCCCCCGCCAAAGAAAAAGCCCCGAGAAGCGAACTTCTCGGGGCTTCTAGTGAGCCCGGTAGGGATCGAACCTACGACCCGCGGATTAAGAGTCCGCTGCTCTGCCAGCTGAGCTACGAGCCCGTTGGGGGCGCTTTTCTACACGATCCCGGCGAAAAGAAAAGGGGGCCGGGCAAAAAAGTTCGTGGGGGCTAGCTGCGCAGGGGCGCTTGGGTGGCCGCGCGGATCTCGTCGACGGAGACGCCCGTGGCGGCTTCCACGAGGACGAATTCGCCGGCTTGGGCGTCGACCGCGAAGACCCCCAGGTCCGTGATGACCAGGTCCACGCAGCGCGCGGCCGTGAGCGGCAAGGTGCACGCGGGGACCAACTTCGAGCGGCCTTTGCGGTCGCGGTGGGTCATCGTCGCCAGCACTCGGCGCGCGCCCGTGGCCAGGTCCATCGCCCCGCCGATGCCCGCGACTTTTTTTCCGGGCACCATCCAGTTGGCGAGATCTCCATGCGCGCTCACCTGCATCGCGCCGAGCACCGCCACGTCGACGTGCCCGCCGCGGATCATCGCGAAGGAGAGGGCCGAGTCGAAGGTCGCGCCGCCGGGGATGATGGTGACCGTCTGCTTGCCCGCGTTGATGATCTTCGCGTCGACCTCGTCTTCGGTGGGGAAGGGGCCCATGCCGAGCAGGCCGTTCTCGGAGTGGAAGATCACCCCCGAGCTCGGGTCCACGTGGTTCGAGATCAGCGTGGGGATCCCGATCCCCAAGTTCACCACCGCGTGCGGGGGAAGCTCGCGGGCGGCGCGGGCGGCGATCTCGTCGCGGCTCCAAGGCATGGGGGAGGTATAGTCCGCGCCGTGCTCGCGCGGTGGCGAAAAATTGCGGCCGGAACGCGCCCGCGTCAGATCGCGCTGACGCTGGGCCTGGGGCTTTCGGCTTGCCTGCCGCCGCCGCCCGTCTCGGGGCCGCCGGCCGACACCGACGCGCAGGCCGGCGCGCCGCTGTGGAGCGGGCAGGCGCCCGGCGAGGTCTACGCCGTGGGCGAGGTCCGCGGCTTCGAGTACGTGCAGGCGGGCCGCGTGATCGGGAGGTCTTTTGGGCGCTATGAGGGGGCCGTCGAGCGAGAGGGGCGAAAGCTCTTTCGATTCTCGACCAAGCTCGAACGCGTTGAAGATCCCTCGGCGCCCGGGGGCTTGGATCCCGAGCAGCTGCGCGGCCAAGGCGAGCTCTTGCTCGATGCCGAGGGCCACGTCGTCGAGGCCTGGGAGCGCAGCGAGGCGGCCGAGCTTCGGCTGCGGGTCGTCGATGGCGAGCTGCGGGCCGAGGCGATCACCGGCGTGCCGCGCGACGAGACCTGGTCGCATCCGATCGAGGCCGACGCGGGGGCGATGGGCTACATGAGCGCCTTTTTCGAGGAGCTCATGTTGGCCACGCGAGAGCTGCGGGCGGGCGATGCGAGCTGGCCCTTGATCAGCTTGTCGACCGGCTCCGTGGATCGCTGGGAGGCTCGCGTCTCGCGGCAGGTCGACGGCGAGGGTCTCGACTTGCGCACTGGGCTCGGCGAGCGCGTGCGCTTCGTCGAGGGGCGCTTGGCCTTTGTCGAGGTCCCCGACATCCAGCTCGAGGTGCGCCCGATCGCGCAGCCCAGCTGGCCGAGCTGGGAGATCGCGGCGCCCAAAAAGCTCAGCTACCTGCCGCCGGCCGACGCCGACTTCGAGGTGCGGGCGACCGAGCTCGCCGGTCGTCCCGGTGAACCTCGATTGGCCGGCGAGGTCTTGGTGCCACGCGGGGCCAGCGAGGCCGCGCCTGTGCCTGCGGTCGTCTTGTTGAGCGGCAGCGCGGCCAGCGACCGCCATGGTTTCGCCGGTCCGCCGGCCATCGACCTCGGCTACCACAGCTGGGGGGATGCGCTGGCCTCGGCGGGCTTCGCGGTGCTGCGCTTCGATGATCGCGGGGTGGGGGAGTCCGCCTTTGGTCCGGTGAGCTGGCGCGGCGAGGTCGAAGACGCGAGACGGGCCTTGCGGACCTTGTTGGTGCAGCCCGAGGTCGACCCCGATCGCATCTTGGTGATCGGTCACGGCGAGGGTGGATGGCGCGCCCTGATCTTGGCGGCCGAGCATCCCCGCGAGGTGGCGGGGGTGGCGATGGTCGGGAGCCCCGGTCGCTCTTATCGGCGCATCATCGGGGCCTCGCAGCCCGAGGTGTTGAAGGCGCTCGAAAAGGGCGAGTCCCTGCCCAGCGTGCTCGAGGCCAACCGCGACTGGTATCGGGAGATCCTCGAGCTGGAGCTCGAGCCCTTGTTGCGTCGGGTTCAAGACCCGCTGTGGCTGGTCTTTGGGGACGAGGACTTCGAGTTCGACGCCGACGTCGAGAGCGAAGCTTGGCGAGAGCTGGCGAAGTCGACGCGCCGCGAGCTCGAAGTGAAGCGCTTCGAGGGCCTCGATCACCTGCTCATGGCCGCGAGCGGCGAGGCCACGCAGACCAGCTACCAAAAAGCCCGGGGGGTGGACCCGGGCTTCGTGAGTGCCTTGGTCGACTGGGCCCGCGCGCGAACCCAGCCGAAGTAGGGGCTAGAAGTTGGCGAGGAGCTCGGCCTTTTTGGCCTTGTACTCCTCTTCGCTGAGGAGCTCGGCTTCGAAGGCGGCCTTGAGCTTGCGCAGCTTGTCCTCGAGGCTCGGGGCCCCGCCCGCACCGGCGGCCGCGCCGGCGGCAGCACCGGCGGCCGCCGCTTGGGGATGCGGCGCGTGGCCCTGCTGGGGCGGATAGCCCTGGGGCGGGTAGCCTTGCTGGGGCGGATAGCCCTGGGGCGGATAGCCCTGCTGCGGCGGATAACCGGGGGCACCCATCATGTTGCCCATCATGTTGCCCATGCCCATGCCCATGCCCATGCCCATGCCGGCACCGATCATGGCGCCGGCCGTACCGCCGCCACCGCTTTGACGGGCCGCGTCGCGCATGCCCTGCATGGCTTCCCACTGCAAGGTGTTGTCGACGCCACGCGCGGCCTGGGCCGCGGCTGCGTCGAGGGCTTTTTCGACCTCGGGCGGCACCGAGATCGACTCGATGATGAAGGAGGTGAGGCCGAGGCCCAGCGCGCCGAAGTCCTCGGCGATGGAGCCACGCACGGCCTCGCTGAGGGTGTCGACGTGGGCGTACATGTCCGCGACCGAGACGCCGGACTGCGCGGCCGCCTTGCCGAAGGCATTGAGCAAGCGCGACTTGACGTAGCGCTCGATGTCGTCGGTGGTGACGCAGCCGTTGGTGCCGACGATCTCCTTGAAGAAGAGGCCGGGGTCGGTGATGCGGAAGTTGTAGTTGCCGAAGGCACGGATCCGGATCCGGCCGGGGCGTCCCGCGACGCCGAACTCGGGGTCACGGATGATGATCGGCTGCGGCGTGCCCCACTTTTGGTCGAGGTACTGCCGGAGGTTGACGAAGTAGACCTCGACCTTGAAGGGGCTGTTGAAGCCGTACTTCCATCCCTTGATGCGGGACAAGATCGGCATGTTCTCGGTGCTGAGGGTGTGCGTGCCGGGTCCGAAGACGTCGGCCATCTGCCCCTCGTTGACCAAGACGGCGGCTTGCCCTTCGCGACAGACCAGCTTCGCGCCGTTTTTGATCTCGTGGTCCTCGTCTTCGAATCGATGGACGAGGGTGTAGTTGGTGTCATCGAGCCACTCGATGATTTCGATGAACTGGCTCTTGATGAAGCTCATGAGGCCCATGGTTGGTCGTCGCTTTCTGCTGCGTTCGGACCCGCAGCGGGGTGCAGAAACTGGGGGAGGGGGGGACTATTCCAAGCTCGCGGTCGCCGCGGCTTGTTCGATGGCGCCGAACTCGGCGTTACTGATGCCGAAGGCGTCGGCGATCTCGCCGAGGGCGACGCGCTCGGCCGAGGAGAACTCGCCGTCGGCCTTGACGAGGGCCACGGCCGCACCCAAGAAGATGCGGCGCAAGAAGGTACTGCGCAGCAGCTGGGCGGCTTCGACGGCGTTGAAGTCGTCGTTGGCGATGTCGTCCCAGACGACCTCCTGGCCGCTCTCGTTCAAGAACTCGCGGATGAGCTGTTCTTCGCGGGGATCGAGACCGTCGCGCGTGGCCAAGAAGTAGAGGCCGTGCGCGAACACTTCGACCTCCTCTTTGGAGAGCCCGGACTGTTTTTCCGACATGGGCGGCAAGCTTAGGGCGTGCGGGGTCGCGGATCCACGTCGGGGAGGGAACACCCTCGTGCAAAAAAAACGCCCGCGGATGCGGGCGTTTCGACTCTTTCGGTGGATGTCGCCACGAGGGCGCGGCCCGTTCGGGTCCGGGGTCGAGGCCGAGGCCTCGGGGGAGCCGCAGCTCCCGAAGTCGTGTCACTGGGTGATCTCGAACTCGCGGGCGAGCATCAGGTCCCGGTCGCCTGCGCGAAGTGCGTAGACTTCGACGCGCCACTTGCCGGCGGCGTCAGGCTCGAAACGCTGGGTAGCGGCCAAAAAGCGGTCCGCGCCCGGCTGGACGACGGCCGTCTGCTCGCGGCTCTGGTCGTGGTGCGACCAGACGATGGCGACGGGCAAGGGGCCACGAAGGCCCTCACCGTCGAGCATGAGGTTGTAGACCTGCTCGACGGCCTTGCCGCGCCGACTGCGCTGTTTTAGGGTGGGTGCCTCCTCGACGTCCGTGGCCAGTACGGCCGAAAGCGAGATCGGTTGGGCCTCGAGGCGGGCTTCGGGGACGGGTTCGGCGGCAAAGAGGGCCACCGAGCTGTCGCTCTCGGCACGCAGCTGCCCATCTTCTGCAAGCTGGGCGGCGGTGATCGGGGCATCGGCGCAGGCGGTGGTCATCGCCAGTGCACCGAGACAAATCGCGCGAAGGATGTTCGGCGTCGTCATGGGGGATTGGCCCCTCATGCGCGTCGCGTGCCACTCCAAAAACGCCGTATTCTTGACAGCTTGGGGAGGTCGCCGGCCGGTCGAAGACATCATTGAGCGCAAAAAAGCTCCGTATGATGTCTTTGCGATCTTTTCAGGGTCTCGGGCGCCGTCGCTCCGGGAATTGCCTGGCGAGGCTATCTTTGGGGCGTGCGGTCGACCGAACGAGGCCTCGGGCTCTCGAGGATCCGGCCCTCGCGTCGGTGGACGCTGGGGCTCGCCCTTTTCTTCCAAGTTTTTGCCGCGTGCAAGGACGGGGAGGCCGCGTCCGACTCGGGCGAGGCCGTGGACACGGCGGCGAAGCCCGACCCCAACGACCCGGCGGCGATCGAAGCGTGGATGCACCTCGAGACCCGCGACTTCCCACTATTGATCTGGGCCGCGCAGAACATCCAGGTCGACTACCACGCCCCCGAACGCTTCGACGTCCCGAGCCAGATCGAAAGCGCCACCAAGGCACTCGCGCGCGAGCTGCCCGACTTCTTCGCCGACAACGGCCCGGGCTTCGTGGAGGCGCGCCTGGGCGAGGCCCGCCAGCGCTTCGAGATCCCGGCCGGCCTCGAGCTGCGCGAGGGGGCCGAGCGGCTCGAGGCGATCTTGGTGTGGATCCGCGATCAGCGAAAGCTCGAGGGCGAGGCCCTGCACGCGATCGAGTACGCGGCGCTCAACGGCTACCTCGCGCCTTTGGATCCGCACACGGTCTTGTTGACGCCCGAAGAACACGCGGAGCTCGGCGTCAAGACCAAGGGGCGCTTCGGCGGCGTCGGGATCCGCGTCTACGAAGGACAGCGGCGCATCGTCGTCGACGAGGTGCTCACCGACTCGCCGGCCCAAAAGGCGGGCATGGAAGCTGGCGACGTGATCTTGAAGATCGACGGGCAGGCGACGGTGAACATGCCGATCATCGAGGCCCGCGAGCTGCTGCGCGGACCCGAGGGCACGAAGGTCAAAGTCCAGGTGCGACGCGGGACGAAAAAGCTCGTCTTGGAGATCACCCGCGGGGTGATCCGCATCGAGAGCGTCGAGGCCACGCGACTGCCGGGCAACGTCGCCTACCTGAAGATCTCGACCTTCCAAGAGGACACCGGGGCCAAGGTCGGCGAGTTCTTGGCCTCGATGGGCGAGACGGCGCCGCTCGAGGGGCTGATCTTGGACCTGCGCGGCAACTCGGGCGGTCTGCTGACCCAGGCCACCGCCTTGTTGGACCACATCGTGGCCCAAGGCGAGCTGGTCATCGTGCGTTCGGCGGCGGGGCGCGAGAGCCAAGAGGCGCAAGCGCAGATGCAGCTGGGCGCGAAGGTCCCGGTGCTCGCGCTCATCGACGAGAACTCGGCCTCGGCCGCGGAGATCGTGGCGGGCGGCGTGGCGGCGCTGGACCGCGGCGTGGTCTTGGGTCGCGCGAGCTTCGGCAAGGGGACGGTACAGATGCTGCGCCCCTCGGAGCCCTACGGACGCGAGCTCGCCTTGAAGCTGACGGTGGCGGAGTACCTCGTGGCCGAGGAGACGCGCATCCAAAGTCGCGGCGTGCGGCCCGACCTGCGCTTGTTGCCGGCCATGTTGCAAGAGATCCCCGGCGTCGCCTCCTTGTACGACGAAGAGCGCTTCGCCCGGGCGCGCGAGCGGGCCATCACCTCGCAGCTCCCCTCGGCCAAGCACGACCCGCCGCCGGTCCCCCGCG
This sequence comes from Polyangia bacterium, assembly GCA_030431075.1. Classification (GTDB taxonomy): domain Bacteria; phylum Myxococcota_A; class Polyangia; order Nannocystales; family Nannocystaceae; genus JAUIJR01. The sequence continues at coordinate 9,414 of JAUIJR010000100.1, forward strand.
GCGACACCATCGACCTTCGCTACCTCGTGCGCAGCGTCGAGCTCGAAGAAGGCGAGCCACCGCCCCTGCGCGACCCCGAGATCCGGATCGCCCACGAAGTGGTGCGGGGCTTGGCCGGCGCCGGCGCGCGCGATGCAGCGCTCGATGGGCTGGCCAAGGTCGGGGCCGAGATCGTCGCGCGCGAGGACGAAGCCATCGGCGCGGCCATGGCGGCCTTGTGGGGCGGGCGGGGCGAACGCTGGGGCCGCGAGGCGCCAGCCCCCCTCGAAGGTCAACTCGAGCTGACGGCGCGACGCCTGGACGAAGGCGCGGCCCAAGCCGGCGAGCCCTTCACCGTCGAAGTCGAGGTCCACAACCGCGGGGAGACCCCCATCGATCGCGTGCGCATCATCTCCGACTGTGGCCAAGACGAGCTCGACGGCATCGAGTACGTCTTCGGTCGCCTCGAGCCGGGCGAGCGCAAGAGCCAGACCCTGAACTTGGTGATGATGGCCTGGCACAGCGACCTGCACGATCGTCTGCGCTTCGACGCCTACGCCGGCGAGCCGCGCGAGAGCCCCTTGGCCCAAGTCGACGTGGGCTTCGACATCGTCGCCCAGCCGCGACCTCAGCTCGGCTACGAGATGTGGATCGTCGACGACCCCGAGGCCGACGCGCCGCCGCGACCGCCCGGTGATCCGCGTTTCGACGACGAGCCCTTCGTGCTCAGTGGCAACGGCGATGGCCGGATCCAAGCCGGCGAACGTGTGCTGCTGGCCTTCGAGGTCCACAACCGCGGCGAGGGACCCTCGGCCGCGAGCTTCGTTCGGGTGCGCAACTTGTCGGGCAAGCTCGCCTTGCTCGAAGAAGGCGAGCTCTCCTTGGGCAGCATCGCGCCGGGTAAGCGGGCCCGCGGATCCATCGGATTGACGGTCGGTCCCGGCGCCCCCGAGGGGGGAAGCTTGGACTTCAACTTGCTCGTCGGGGACGGGGTGCTGCGCGAGCGCGTCGACGAGGAACTCTCGATCCCCCTGGCCGCCGCGGGTGAGGGAGAGCCTTGGCGGCCGGTGCCTCCGCGTGAGGACTACATCCCCCGCGTCTTGGGGCCCCACATCGAGTTCGAGGGCCTGTCCACGGTGGTCCCGGGCGGCAAGCTGACGGTTCGCGGCCACGCCGAGCACCCGCGTCGCGTCGAAGATCTCGTCGTTTGGGTCCAAGGTCCGGCCGGGCCGCTGACGGACACGAAGGTCGCCTACCTCCATCAAGAGGCGGAGGCCGCCGATGCGCAGGGACGCTTGGACTTCGAGACCGCGTTGGAGCTCGAGCCGGGGCCGAACCGGATCCGGGTGATCGCCCGTGACGCCGACGGGATCGAAGGCCGGGCCGACGCGTGGGTCTTCGTCCCCGAAAGCGAGGCCCAAAAATGATGTGCACCTCGCCGGGAACCTTCGCCCGGGTCCGCGGTCGAAGGGCGTGGAGCGTGGTATAGGCCAGCCGTGAGCGAGTCCGAATCCCAGCCAGGCATCGATCTCGATGCCCTCGATGCCCCCGGAGGCATGGATGCGGTGTTGGCGGAGTACCGGAAGGCGCCGCAAGGCCGCGCCTCGCGCACACGTCCCGCGTGGATCTCGATGGTGGCGATGGCCCTGGGCGTCGGGCTCATGGCCATGATGGCGGGGGACTTTCGCTACTGGCTCGAATCCGAGCCCCGGGATCCCGGCGCGCTGGGCCCGGCGCTGACCAGCGGGGCGCTCGCCGACTTGGACAACCGCTACACCAGCTTGGCCGGCACCCCGGACGTGACGCACATGGTGCCGATCCGTCGGGAGAGCGGCCTGCGCTTCGGATTCATGCGCCTGCTCGAAGGCGACGATCAGGTCTTCGTGTTCGCCGCCCGTCGCCCCGACCAGGCGGCCACGGAGTTCGACGGTCGCTACACCGGCCGCCTGCAACGCGCCGAAGACCTCGACAGCTACGACTTCCTGCGCCAGGCCTTCGCGCTCGAGGACGTGCGCGATCGCTACGAGCTCGCGCCCGCGGATCTGCGCGCGTGGCTCGAGCAACCCGCACAAGCTCTCGCGGCGACGGACGAGCGCGAGCAGTCCGTCGGCGTGAAGGTCGAGGGCAATGATCGCATCAACCTGGTCTTTCGCCCCGAGCAGCTCGTGGTGCAGCTCGGCCGCAAGAACTTCTCGTCGCGGGCCAAGGCCGAAGCGGCCGTAGCCACCCTGGGGCGTCCCTTTCGCTGGCTGCCTCCGAGCCGCACCCAGCACGACGATCCCGACGCGGAGCTGCCGAACCACCGCCCCTTCCACACCTTCTTGGTCGCGGGCAGCGAGGCCGACGCGGCGTCGATCGAGGCGAGCTTGAACCAGGGGATCGATGTCGGCGACGGCACGGATCCCTCGCGCGGTGTGGTCGCCTTGCCGCGAATTCTCAGCTACACGGTCGCGCCGGATCAGTTGGCCCTCGAAGGCGAGGAGATCGTCTTCGAATACGGCGAGAACACGGCCGACCATGGCGACGCAGTGCGCGGCGATGCTTTGGTCGAGCGCGAGCTGGATGGCCCGGCCTTGCGCCTGCCCTTCGCCGACTTGAATCTCGCCCGCCTCGAGCGCGGCGTCCGGCTCTCGCCCGATGCGATGGTCCTGGTCGCGGATGAGACGCCGAGCAAAAGCCGCAACACCGGTCTGCTCTTCTTGCTCGTCGGCGCGATCGTCGGGCTGAACGGGGCGGCCATGGTCGCCGCTCGCCGCAAGCGCAAGGCCTGAGACGCGCCCGGGCCGGCGGCCGCGCCTGCACCTGGGCCTGCACCGAAGTGGCTCATTCGCCCCGTCCCGGGCGTAAAAAGCGGTGAAGATCTGCGCAGGCCGGGGGGCGGTGGCGCTCCAAATTGGAGGGCTCCTCGCCCCGGGCGGCCGAGAATTGCCCGAGACTTGGGATCTCGGGCCGCGCTTGCCAAAATGCGCGGGCGTGAGCACGGCTTCGCCATCGTTGGTCCTGCGCTTCTTGGGCGCGGGGGGTGCCTTTAGTCGGCGCTACGGAACGACCTGCTCGATGCTCGAGTTCGCCGCCGGGCCGCGTTGGCTCATCGACTGCGGGCGCCAAGCGCCCGACCAGCTCTTGGAGGCGGGATTTTCCTGGCACGACATCGCCGGGCAGATCGTTACGCACGTGCATGGCGATCACGTCTACGGGCTCGAGGACTTCGCCTTCATGCGCTTTTACGAGGGGCGCGAGGGCGTGGAGCCGGTGATGCGAGGCGGCCCCAAGCCCAAGCTGCTCGCGCACTCGGCCGTGCGCGACGAGATGTGGGAGACCCTCGCGCCATCGCTTCGCTACCTGCGCGAAGGTGAGGATCTACGCGCCGGCACCTTGGCGCACTACTTCGACGTGGCCGAGGCCGAACAAAGCGAGGCGCCACGCGACAACCCGTGGGCGCACGCGGAGCGCTTCGAGTTCGAGGACCTGGCGATCGTGTGCCGCGAGTCGGAGCACGTGCCCGGCAAGCCCTCCTGCTCTTTGGAGTTCGAGCTCGAGCCCGGGCGCAGCGACGGACGCTTGGCCTGGTGGAGCGGAGACTGCACCGTCGACGCCGCACGACTGAGCGCGCTCGAGCCGCGAACGACGGTCTTTTTTCACGACTGCACCTTCGTGGACTACCCGGGCCAGGTGCACGGCGCCTTTAGCCTGATCGAGAAGCTGCCGCGTCCCGTGCTCGACAAGCTGGTGATCATGCACCACGAAGACGACCTCGAGACGCACCGCGCCCGCGTCGAGGCCCTGGGCGTGCGGATCGCCTTGCCCGGCCAGCGCTGGGATCTGCACCGCGGCGTGCGACTCGAGGACTGAGCTCGCGCTCAGTTCTTCGCCGCCTCGCCGCGCATGCGCGGGAGCAGCTCGGCAAAGTTGCAGGGCCGATGTCGGGCGTCGAGCTGCGGGATCAAGATGCGATCCATGGCGAGGGTGCACGCGCCGGTCGACCCGGGCAGGCAAAAGACGAGCACGCGTCCGCACAAGGCGGCCGCGGCCCGACTTTGGATCGTCGAGCTCCCGATCTCTTCCCAGCTCAGCATGCGAAAGAGCTCACCAAAGCCGGGAATCGCCTTGTCGGTGACGGCCGCGAGGGCCTCGGGGCTGATGTCCCGTTGCGTCAAGCCGGTGCCCCCGGTGGTGATGACGACGTCGAGATCCATGCGCCGGCTCAGCGATCGCAAGCGTGCGCTGAGCGCGTCGAGATCGTCGGCGTGAATCTCGCGCTCGGCGATTGCGTGCCCCGCCGACTCGAGACGCTCGACGACGAGCGCGCCGCTGCGATCATCGTCGAGCGTGCGCGTGTCGGAGATCGTGAGCACCGCGACACGCAAGGGGACAAAGGCCTGCGCCATGCGGGGACTGTAGCAAGCGCGGCGCGCCTTTCCTCGGCCGCACAAACGTGCTTTGTTGAGTGCGCGTGATCGCCTCGTGGCTCATCGCTGGACCGCTCTTCGCAGCGCCGGCTCTCGTGGCTCCGCCCGAGCTGCCGGACCTCGCCCCCGAAGCCGCGCCGCCGAGCGAGGCGTCACCGCCTGCGGCGAGCGAGACGCTCGATCCGCCGCCGGCGGACGGGGAGCTCGAGGACAACCCCGAGTGGGATGAAGACGAACACGCCGGGGCGGCGCCTCCGGTGGCGCCTGCCCCCGCGCCAGCTCCGACCCCGCAGCGTCCGGCCGGGGCAGCGGCGCCCGCGCCCGCGCCGACACCGACGCCGACACCCGCGCCGGCGCCGACCTCCACGTCGGCGCCGACCTCCGCTCCGACGCCCGCCCTGGCGCCCGCGCCGGCGCCCGCGCCGACGGCGACGGCGGCACCGAAGGTGGGCGCCGCC
>JAUIJR010000101.1 GCA_030431075.1 Polyangia bacterium
AGCTCGAGTCGCGCTGGCTGCCGGCCACCACCAAGGTCCCGGTCCCCGTCTCCCGAACGGAGGTGAGTTCGGCACAGTTCGAGCCGCAGGGGGCGTCACCGGCGTGCACCATCTCCCACTGCATCGCACCATCCGCGTCGTATTTGCGCACGAAGGATTCCTCCCCGTTCTCGCCGCTGTTGTGCGGCCGACTTCCGACCACGACCACGCCACCGTCGGCGGTCGCGACCAGATCGTTGAGGTAGGTCGAGTCGTCGCTTTGCTCCCAGACGTACCAGTCGCGCTCGGCGTCGTCCGGCAGGGTCATCGGCATGCCGTCGCCGTCGCCGTCCCCGTCTCCATCGCCGTCGCCATCACCGTCTCCGTCTCCGTCGCCGCTCGTGGTCTCGCCGCTCTCCTCCGAGCTCGTGTCGCTTTGCGAGCTCGCCTCACCGTCCTCGGCGGTGGTGTCATCGGAGCAACCCGACTGCGTCGACAGGCCAAAGCCGAGGCCGAGGGTCAGCAAGGTGGGGGTGGCAAAGAGCAAGCGCTTGGGCATGAGGGGGATGGTAGGCCCCGCGCTTTTGGCTGCCAAGCGTCGCCGGCGTGCATCGCGTGAGAAGAAGCTCACCGCGCGCGCTTGGCCACGATCGGCCGCAAGGCTTCCATCTCGGCGCGCATCTCGTCGTCGACATCGGGATAGTTGATGTCGAGACCGCGCAAGGTATCGCGCAAGATCGTGGCCACCTGCAGGCGCATGTAGGGCTTATCGTCGGCCGGAATCGCGTACCACGGCGCCCAGGGGCGCGAGGTCGCGTTGAGGGCCGACTCGTACGCGGCCATGTACGCGTCCCAGTGTCCGGATTCGGCCACGTCCCCGGGCGAGAACTTCCAGTTGGACTCCGGCTCGTCGATGCGATCCAAGAAGCGTCGAGACTGCTCGCCTTGCGAGACGTTGAGCCAAAACTTCAAGATGATGGTGCCGTTGCGCCAAAGGTGCTTTTCGATCCCGCGGATCGACGAGAGGCGCTCTTTCCACAGCGCGTTCCCCTTGGGCCGACGCGGCAAGCGCTGCCCGTCCAAGTAGTGAGGGTGGACGCGAACGACCAAGACTTCTTCGTAGTGCGAGCGGTTGAAGATCCCGATGCGCCCGCGCTGCGGAAGATGCTGGTAGATGCGCCACATGAAGTCGTGGTCGAGCTCGGTCGCACTCGGCGCCTTGAACGAGCTCACCTGACATCCGGCCGGGTTGACGCCGGTCATCACCGCGCGGATCGTGCCGTCCTTTCCGGCCGCGTCCATGGCTTGAAAGACCAAGAGCACCGAGTAGCGATCGTCGGCGTAAAGTCGCCGCTGGAGATCGCGCAGCTCCTCTTGAACCTCGGCGAGTTCTTTTTTCGCGCGCTTTTTGTCCGGGGCTCCCTTGGGCGGCCGCGTCGGACTCTTCTCGACGGAAAAGTCGCCGTCGAAGGGGACGAGGTAAGGACTCGAGGCGAAGTTGTCGTCGGCCATCCGCGCGCATCATAGCGCGTGGGCGCGCGCGACAGATCGCGCAGTCGCCAAGGCTGGGGCCGCGCTGCTATGGTGATCGGGTGGCCGCCCCCCCCCGTCCACGGCCCTCGGTCTTGGCCGCGGTCGACCTGGGTTCGAACAGCTTCCACATGGTCGTCGCCCGGATGATGGGCAACCGGATCCAGCTCGTCGATCGCATCAAAGAGCGGGTCGCCCTCGCCGAAGGCCTCGACGCCGAGAAACAGCTGACCCCCGAAGCCCGCGAGCGGGCCCTCGCCTGCCTCGAGCGCTTCGGGCAGCGGGTCGCCGGGCTGCCCGTGGGCACCGTCCGCGCCGTGGGCACCAACACCCTGAGAAAGGCCCGCAACGGCGCGGAGTTTCTGCGCGAAGCCCAAAGCGCCCTCGGTCACCCCATCGGCATCATCTCGGGACGAGAGGAGGCCCGCCTCGTCTACCTCGGGGTCGCCCACTCCTTGCCCGACGACGCGGGCAATCGCTTGGTGGTGGACATCGGCGGTGGCAGCACCGAAGTCATCGTCGGTCGGGGCTTTTCGCCCAAGCTCCTCGACAGCCTCTACATGGGCTGCGTCAGCTTCACGCAGCGTTTTTTTCCCGGGGGCAAGGTCAACGCCAAGTCCATGGAAGCGGCGATCACGGCGGCGCGCCTCGAAGTCGAGCCGGTCGCCGAGGGCTACCGCAAGGTCGGGTGGAGCAACGCGGTCGGATCCTCGGGCACGATCTTGGCCATCGCTTCGATCCTCGAACAAGAGGGCTGGTCCGAGGCCGAGGTCTCTCGCAAGGCCCTTCGCCGCTTGGCCGCCTACCTCGCCGAGGTGGGTGACACGGCGCAGCTCGCCTTGCCCGGACTCAAAGAGGAACGACGCCCGGTGATCGCCGGCGGGGTCGCCGTCTTGCTCGGCGTGTTCGAGGAGCTCGGCATCAAGCAGATGCGCGCGTCGGCCGGGGCCCTGCGCGAGGGCCTGCTCTACGACATGTTGGGGCGCATCGAGCACGAGGACGTCCGCGAGGCGACGGTGCTCGGCTGGATGGAGCGCTACCACGTCGACGAGACTCAAGCGCGCCGTGTCGCGGACACGGCCGGTCGACTCCTCGAACAGGTCGCCGCCAGCTGGGGCCTCGAAGATCCCGAGCTCGCCAACTGGCTGCGCTGGGCGGCCCTGCTGCACGAGATCGGCTTGTCGATCGCCTACAGTGGCCACCATCGCCACGGCGCCTACTTGGTACGAAACGCGGACGCGCCTGGCTTCTTGCAGGGCGAAAAAGACGCGCTCGCGGCCCTGGTTCGTTCCCACCGCCGCAAGATCCAACGCAGCGAATTCGACGAGCTACGCGGCCCCCTACCCGAGCTCATGCCCCGCCTCGCCGCGCTCTTGCGCCTGGCCGTGCGGCTCCACCGTGCCCATCGCCGTGACGCGCCCCCCGTCGTCGAAGCGCAGGCCGAAGGCAAGACGCTGACCCTGCGCCTCGAAGAGGCCTGGCTCGAGTCCCACCCGCTGACCCGGGCGGATCTCGAGGCCGAATGCAGCGCGTTCGCGCGTCTCGATATCGACTTGAAGGTCGATACATTGCCAGGCCCCGAATAACGTCGTACCGAGGGTCCGCGTGGCGCAGGGCCTCGGCGCCGGCTAGGATTGTCGACGTCGGCCAAGGACCGGCCACCGCCGATGTCCCTGCCCGCAACATCCGATCCGAGCCCGCGGCCACGCTTGCTCCTCGTCGAGGACTCGGCCGACGTCCGCATGATCGTCGAGATGATCCTCGGCACGCGCTTCGACGTCGTGGCCGTGGAGAGCGCCGAGGCCGCGCTCGCGGTCTGCCTGGCCCAGTCCTTCGACGTCGCGGTCATCGACCTGCTCTTGCCGGACCACGACGGACACTGGCTCGTCAACCAGCTACGCGAGCTCCCCGGCTTCGGCGCCAAGCCGGCGATCGCCCTGACCGCGTCTGTATTCGACGACGACCGCGAACGCGCACGTCTCTCCGGCTTCGACGTATTCGAAGCCAAACCTCTACGCGACATCGACGCCTTCCGCGGCCGGATCCTGCAGCTGGTCGAAGGCGCCGCTTAGCCGCTCAGCGATAGCGCGACCACAGTCGCTCGAAGTGCTCGGCGAAGCGCCCGACCAGGCGTGGCTCGTCGACGAGCATCAAGTTCTCGTCGTTGACGCTCGCGGCGCTGCGCGTCCAGTTGTACGAGCCCGTCAAGAGGATGCGGCGATCGAAGATGGCGAACTTGTGGTGCATGTGGCTCGGCTCGCCGTCGACGCGGACCTCGATCCCGCGGGCGTCGAGACGCGCGATGTCCGAGCCGCGATCGAAGGCCTTGTCGTCATCGGTGACCACCCGCAAGGCCACGCCACGTGCGGCCGCCTCGACGATGGCGGCCGAAATGCGGTCGTCGGTGATGGTGAACACGCAGATGTCGATCTGCTCGCGGGCCGCGTTCATGTTCGCCACGATGGCGCGCAGACAATCTTCGCCGGGAGAGAAGTGAACTTCGGCGCGACGCGCCTCTTCGCGAGGGGTCAAGGCTTTGACCGTGTCCTCGAGCCAGTCGAGGATCTGCGCGCTCTCTCGACCCGAGCTCGCCAACTCCCGCGCGAGCACGAAGGCGTGCCGGCGGAATCGAGACAGGGCGGCCCGGTCCAGGCCAGCGTCTTCGACCACTGCACGTAGGGCCTTTTTCTCCGAGCGCGACAAACGACGGTCTTCCGCGCTCTCGCGCAAGATGGTGAGCATTTCGCCGTCTTTCACGGGCGCATCATAGAAGCTGCGCTCGCGCGCGGGGCGCTCCACCCCGGGCGCGAGCGAGGATAGACTCCCGGCATGCGCGCAACTTGGCTGGGCCTCGCGGGAATCTGTGGCTTGTCGCTGTCTTGGTCGGCCGGCTGCCGGACCAACTTCGAGGAGAAGTGCAGCAAGGGGGAGCGCGGCTGCGCCTGCCTCGACGGTGAGGTCTGCGCAGGCGGCCTCACCTGCATCGACGATCTTTGCGTGGGCAATGACGAAGACTCCGAAGAGAGCTCCGACGAGGGCGCCGATGCGAGCGGGGAGTCCGGAGAGGCCTCGAGCGAGTCGGGAGAGAGCACGACGGGCGATGGCGATGGCGATGGCGATGGCGATGGCGATGGCGACGGCGACGGCGACGGCGATGGCGACGGCGAGTGCGGCGACGGCCAGCAGCAAGCCGGCGAGGCCTGCGATGACGGCAACCAAGTCGAGAGCGACTTGTGCACCTCGGACTGCGAGCGCACCGGGCTGAGCCTCTGGTTTCGCTTCGAGGGCGGCTTGGCCCACTCGGGCGAGGCCGCGAACACCATCTCGGGCATCGCCACCAACGACATCAGCTACATCGATGGCCCCTTTGGCATGGCCATCAACACGACGAACGCGGTCAACAGCCACTTCATGGCGCAAGGCTCCGATGATCTGGGTGCCTTGGTGGGCTCGACTTGGGCCTTTTGGTTTCGCTCCGCGGGGGCGAGTTCACCGGGCAGCTTCGTGTTCACCAACTCGAGCGCGGCACCTGCGGGCTGGAACGTCCAGCCGACGACGACCGCCTTCGCCATCTGCATCGACGTCGGCGATGGCGTGGACTGCTCGAACACCTTCGACCCACTCCCCGCGGGCGGCGACGACCAGTGGCACCACCTCGCCTTCACCTACGCGGGCAGCGGCGGGTCGTTGCGGGTCTTCGTCGACGGCGCGCATCAATTCGACATCGCCAACCCCGGCGCCATCGACATCGTCAGCGACCAGATCAACAACTTGAACTTGGGCTTCAACGGTGCGGGCTTCGCCTTCGATGAGCTCAAGGTCTACAACGCCCCCCTCGAGGACGCCGAAATCTGCACCTGGGCCGCGGGCGGCAGCTGGGACGGCAGCGGCTGCACCTTGCCCTCCGTCCCCGCGCCCTGAGTCGCGGGCCTGAGCTCGTCGCGCGAGTCTCACTCGAAGCGCGCTCGCGCGAGGGGCGCTCTTCACTCGCGCGTCCGCGCGGCTAAACTCACCAGGTGCGCGCAACTTGGCTGGGCCTCGCGGGAATCTGTGGCTTGTCGCTGTCTTGGTCGGCGGGCTGCCGGACAAACTTCGACGAGCAGTGCAGTAAGGGGGAGCGCGGCTGCGCCTGCCTCGACGGTGAGGTCTGCGCAGGCGGCCTCACCTGCATCGACGATCTTTGCGTAGGCGACGACGGCGACTCCGAGACGAGCTCCGAAAGCAACGACGCCACCGACGAGTCCGGGGACGCATCCAGCGAGTCGGCGGAAAGCACGACGGGCGATGGAGACGGAGACGGAGACGGAGACGGGGACGGCGACGGGGACGGCGACGGGGACGGCTTTTGCGGCGACGGTCAGCAACAAGCTGGCGAGGAATGCGACGACGGCAACGAAGTCCAAAGCGACCTGTGCAATTCGAACTGCGAGCGCACGGGGCTGCGCTTGTGGTTGCCCTTCGAGGGGAACCTGGACAATGCGGGGGAGAGCGGATCGGCGATGACGGGCGTGGGCGAGGTCGGGCTGAGCTACGTCGCCGGCCCCATGGGAATGGCCGTCAACACCAGCGCGAGCGTCGACAGCACGATCACCGTGCAGGGATCAGGGGCACTCGGAGCCCTCGACGCCACGACCTGGGCGTTTTGGTTTCGCCCCACGGGGTCGAGTACGCCGGGTTCTCTGATGTTCAGCCACAGTGACGGCAGCACTGTCGGGTGGGAAGTCGAAGTGGCGGCGAACGTGCTGCGGGTGTGTTACGACATCGGCGCCGGCTTCGGCTGCGGACTCGAGTTCGATCCACTGCCCGAGGGGCCCGACTCGCAGTGGCACCACCTCGCCTTCACCTACGCGGGCGAAGCTGGGGACCTCGACCTCTACGTCGATGGAGTGCTCGAGTATACGGCCATCAATACCGGCTCGACCGACCTCCTCACACCGGCGATCGAGGACATCGGACTCGGCCTCGCAGGCGCGGCCTATTCTTTCGACGAACTGAAAGTGTACGACCGAGTGCTCACCGTCGCCGACCTGTGTACGCAAGCGGTCGGCGGTACATGGGATGGAATCGAGTGCACCTTGCCCACCGTCCCCGCGCCATGAGTCGCGGGCAAGAGCTCGTCGCGCCGCTCAGCAGCTCGCGTGCCCCGACTGGGGGTTCTCGAAGGCGTCGCCGTCGTCTTCACCCTCGCGCGGGGCGAGGCACTTGAAGTCCTTCTCGACGAGGATGCGCAGCTCGCCCTCGTCGAGGGCTTGCGTGGCCTCGATGCCGACCTCGTCGCCTTCGGCCCATGCGCGCCCCGCATCGTTGGGGAGACGCACGATCAGGCGCGTGCCCGCCTCGGCGCCTTCGAGCGTCGCGCGTGGGGCGACGAGCTCGCCCAGCTCGAGGCGGTAGACCAAGGTTGTGGGCCCAAAGCGCGTGCGGGCCTCGAAGGCCCCTTCGCGGGCGAGGCTCTCGACTTCGCCCCGTGTGAGGCGTAGGCGCACCGAGTCGTCGCGGATCCGCAGCTTCATGGCGCCAGCTTAGCAGGCGCGCGCGCTCGGCTCACACGTCCAAGTCGGCGAGGCCCTCGAGCAGCCGCGACTGTGCCTCGCGGCGTTCGCCGTGGCCCCGCGGGACCCGCTCCCATTGACCGCCGGCATCCAGCTCCCAGGCCCGCACGTTGTCCTCGAAGTAAAAGGCCAAGGACTCGCGCACGACGCGGTCGGCCAGGGCCGGATCGTCGATTCGGACGGCCGCCTCGACACGACGATAGAGGTTGCGCTGCATCCAGTCGGCGCTGCCACACCAGACCCGCGGCTCGCCGCCGTTCTCGAAGCGGTAGACCCGTGAGTGCTCCAAGAAGCGGCCGAGCACCGAGCGCACACGGATGTTCTCGGACACGCCGGGCACGCCGGGTCGCAAGCAGCAGATGCCGCGCACCAGCAGGTCGATGCGGACGCCCGCTTGCGAGGCTTGGTAGAGCGCGCGGATGATCTTGGGATCCGAAAGCGAGTTCATGCGCGCGACGATCGAGGCCTCTTCGCCACGCTTCGCCGCCTCGGCCTCGGCTTCGATCTGCTCGATCAGACGCTGCTGCAAGGTGAAGGGCGCATGGATGATGCGCTCGGTCTTCGCCGCCTCGCCGAGCCCGGTGATCTGCATGAACAAGGCGTGCACGTCGGCGCCGACTTGCTCGTCGACCGTCATGTAGCTCAGGTCCGTGTACGCGCGGGCCGTGCCGGCGTGGTAGTTGCCGGTGCCCAGGTGCACGTAGCGGCGGATCTGCTCGCCCTCGCGGCGCACCACCATCAAGAGCTTTGCGTGGCACTTGTAGCCGACCACGCCGTACACCACGTTGGCCCCGGCCTCCGAGAGGCGGTGGGCCATCTGGATGTTGCGCGCCTCGTCGAAACGCGCGCGCAGCTCGATCACCGCCGTGACTTCTTTGCCGGCTTGCGCCGCCCGGACCAGCGCGTCGATGACCGGGGAGTCGGCCCCCACCCGGTAGAGGGTCTGTTTGATGGCCAGACACTGGGGATCCGCGGCCGCTTGTCGCACCAAGTCGAGCACCGGATTGAAAGACTCGAAGGGGTGGTGCAAGAGCAGGTCGCCGTCGCGGAGGGTGTCGAACAAGCTCACCCCGCGGGCCGCCCGTCGCGGCAAGCCCGGCCGGAAGCTCGCAAAGCGCAGGCCCGGCGTCGCCACCACCCCGTGCAGCGCGTCGAGGCGGTGCAAGTTCACCGGCCCGTCGACGCGATACACATCCGCCGGCTCGAGCTCGAACTGTTCGCGCAAGAACTCGCGGACCTTCTCCGGGCACTCGAGGGCGACCTCCAAGCGGACCGCGTCGCCGTAGCGGCGGCTCAAGAGCTCGCCGGCCACGGCCGAGAGCAAGTCGTCGGCCTCCTCTTCGTCGACGAAGAGGTCGCTGTTGCGGGTGACGCGAAACTGGTAGCAGCCGGTCACCGACATCCCTGGAAAGAGACGTCCGACGTGGGCGTGGATCACCGACGAGAGCAAGACGAAGTCGACCTCGTTCTCGGCGCTGCCGTGCTCCATGCGGATCACCCGGGGCAACGAGCGCGGCACCTGGACGATGGCGACCCTCGACTCGCGCGAGAAGGCATCGTCGCCCTCGACCGAGACGATGAAGTTGAGCGCCTTGTTGATGACGCGCGGGAAGGGGTGCGCGGGGTCGAGCCCGATCGGTGTGAGCACCGGCAAGACGTTGCGCTCGAAGTAGGCCTCGACCCAGCTCGAGGCGGCCTCGTTCCACTCGTCGCGACGCAGCACCTGGACGCCGACCTCGCGCAGGTTCGGCAAGAGCACCTCGTTGAGTTCGCGGTACTGATCCGCCACCAACTCGTGGGCGCGCTCTTCGATGCGCTGCAGCTGCGCGGCCGCGCTGAGTCCGTCGGCGCCGCTCGCATCCACCCCGTGCTCGAGCTGCTGCTTGAGACCGGCCACGCGAATCTCGAAGAACTCGTCGAGGTTCGTCGAGCAGATGCACAAAAAGCGAAGCCGCTCCAGCAAGGGCAGCTCGGGATCTCGCGCCAGCTCGAGCACGCGGCGGTTGAAGTCCAGCAAGCTCAGCTCGCGGTTGGCGAACAAGGCGGGATCTTCGAGCACCGACACGGCGGGGCCGGCGATGCGCAACTCGGGGGCCGTCGAGGACATGCGGGAACGCGCGCGGCGACACAGCCAGCTCGCGCGTGCGGAGTCTAGACCCCCGCGCCGACGAGATCAGCTGGCCCCGAGCAAAGTTCACAGCGCACAACGCGCTGAATGAGCGCCGCCGAGCGCTGAACGAGCGCGGCCGGCGGGGCCGCCCGCCCAGTCTCAGCGCCGCTGCGCACGCATCTGGGCGCAGGCGGCGTGCGCCCGGCCCCGCATGGGTAAACTCCGCCGCAGATGAACGTTCGGGCGCTCTTTTGGGTCGGGATGTTGGCCTTCGCGGGACTCGTCGCGGGCCTGGGATTTTTGTGGGCGCCGCTTTGGTGGGGCTTCGTCCTGGTGGGCGCAGTTTTGGCGCTCGGGGTCTACGACCTCGCCCAGACCAAGCACACCATCTTGCGCAACTTCCCGATCGTCGGCCACGGCCGCTACATCATGGAAACCGTCCGGCCGGGCATCAACCAGTACTTCATCGAGTCGAACACGGACGGCCGCCCCTTCAACCGCGAGCACCGCTCGGTCATGTACCAGCGGGCCAAGAACACCCGCGACACCGTCCCCTTTGGCACGCAGCTCGACGTCTATGAGCCGGGCTACGAGTGGATGCAGCACTCGATGCGGGCCAAGCACTTCGAAGGCGAAGCCCCGCGCATCGTCGTCGGTGGCCCCGACTGCGCGCAGCCCTACGAGGCCTCGATCTTCAACGTCTCGGCCATGAGCTACGGCTCGCTGAGCGCGGCGGCCGTGACCTCTTTGAACCGCGGCGCGCGGCTCGGCAACTTCGCCCACAACACCGGCGAGGGCGGCATCAGCTCGCACCACCTGCAAGGCGGCGACCTGATCTTCCAAGTCGGCACCGGCTACTTTGGCGCGCGCAAGAAAAGCGGCCCCGATGCAGGCAAGTTCGACCCGGAGGTGTTCTCGGCGAACGCCCGCCGGCCCGAGGTCAAGATGATCGAGCTCAAGCTGAGCCAAGGCGCGAAGCCGGGGCACGGCGGCATCTTGCCCGCGGTCAAGGTCACCCAGGAGATCGCCGAGATTCGCAACGTCGAGATCGGAAAGGCCGTCTTGTCGCCGCCGGCCCACAGCGCCTTCGAGACGCCCCGCGGACTCTTGGAGTTTCTCGCCCAAATGCGCGAGCTCTCGGGCGGAAAGCCCGTCGGCTTCAAGTTGTGCGTGGGCAGCCGGCGCGAGTTCTTCGGGATCTGCAAGGCCATGATCGAGACCGGCATCAAGCCGGACTTCATCTCCGTCGACGGCGGCGAAGGAGGTACGGGCGCCGCCCCGGTGGAGTTCTCGAACCGGATCGGCGCGCCTTTGCTCGACGGTCTCGCCTTCGTCCACTCGGCCCTGGTCGGCTGCGACCTACGCAAGGACATCAAGGTCATCGCGGCCGGCAAGATCTCGACGGGCTTTCACATGGCTCGGGCCTTGGCCGTGGGGGCGGACCTTTGCTACGGCGCGCGCTCGATGATGTTCGCCCTCGGCTGCATCCAAGCCCGGGAGTGCAACTCGAACACCTGCCCGGTCGGCATCACCACCCACAAACCGCACCTCACCAAGGGCCTCGTCGTCGCCGACAAGGCGACGCGTGTGTTCAATTACCACCGCAATACCGTGAAAGCCTTCATGGAGCTGCTCTACAGCGCAGGTCTCGAGCATCCCGACGACTTGCGCCCCCTGCACGTGCACCGCCGAATCTCCCGCTCGCAGACGCAGACCTACGAGCAGCTCTTTCACTACCTCGCGCCCGGTGAGCTGCGTCGCGCTCCCATCCCCGGCGACTTCGCGGTCGCGTGGGACGGAGCCTCGGCCGACAGCTTTTGAGCCTTCGAATTGGTAGTTCGGGCCCCGGGGCTGGCCCCCCGCGGTCGTGCGAAGCTTCACACCTCGGGCGGGGTGCCTGAGACCCGCTCGGCTTTTTTTTGGCCAGCAACCGTGGTTAGCCTTCGCACATGCTGCTGACGTCGCTGGTGGGTGCTGCCCTCCTCGGTCCTTGGACCGTGGGCGCACCCAAGGTGGACCTGACCCAATCTCCGCCGAGCTCCGCGCAAACGCCCGAGGAGAACGCGGCCGAGACCCCGGCGGAACAAGCGCCGGCGGCGGAGGCCAGCGCAGCGGAGGCGCCCGCAGCCGAGGATGCACCCGTCGAGGACGCACCCGCCGAGGACGCGTCCGCCGAGGACGCACCGGCCGAGGACACTCCGGCCGAGGCGCCCCCCCTCGAGTCCAGCTCGGCCGAGGCAGCCCCCGCCGTCGACGCCTCGGCCGAAGCGAGCGCGGCCGACGTCCAAGTCGGCACCGGCACCCCGCCCGCGGCCGAGGCCATCGATCCGGCGGGCGACACCACCGCGCCCGAGCTCATCGAAGTCCAGCGACCGACGCCGCGCCTGTTCGAGACCCTGTATCAGTTTCGTGACGACGAGGTCGCCACGCACCAAAACGCGGCGGGCACCGTCACCTTCATCCCCGGCCTACAAGTCCGCAACCAGATCGGCTACGTCAGCCCCTTCGTCCTCGATCGCTTCGGCAACGCCTACCAAGAGAGCGCCGAGGCCACGGGGCGGATCCGCTGGAACCCGACCCTCCGCCTGGGCAAGAAGCAGAACATCGACATCGTCGGCCAGATCGATCTGGTCAACGGCCGCTGGACGCCGGCCGGCTCCGACGATCCGATCATCGACGAGATCATCAGCCCGCCCAGCGACACCGTCGCCTTGGGCCAACCGCCCGGCCGACAGAGCCTGCGCTACGTCGACCCGCGGCACCTCTACATGCAGTGGACCTCGAAGGTCGGCCAGCTGCGGATCGGCCAGATGGGCTTTACCTGGGGCCAGGGCATGCTCGCCAACGACGGCAACAACGTCGACCGCTACGGCGACATGAAGTTCGGCGACGACGGCCCCGGCGACATCTTCGAGCGCGTCTTGTTCGCGACCCGCCCATTCTCGCCGCTCGGCGGCATCGGCCGCGACTTCATCATCGCCTTGGGGGCCGACGTGGTCTTCCGCGACGAGCGCTTGGACCTCGTCGAGTCCAAGGGCAAGGACCTCGGCGTCCAGGGCATCTTCGTGTTTCGCTGGCAGCCCGAGAACCAGGACGAGAACTACTTGGGCGCCTACGCGGTCTACCGCTGGCAACGCGAGGGCGACGACGGCGACGTCTACGACGACGACACGGACCTGCGCGTCGGTGTCGGCGACATCGCGGGCCAGGGCGTCAAGTACCTGCGCCCCAACTTGCAGCTGCTCGGCGGCTTCGAGGCCGTCGTCATCGGCGGCAAGACCACGATCGCGTGGACCGAGGCCTACCCCGAGCACAAGGTCCTGCAAGGCGGCATCGCCGGCCGCGCCTACATCGGTGACCACGACCTGTGGCTCGCAGGCTTGGACTTCGGATTCGCCAGTGGCGACGCCAACCCGGCCGACGGGCGCATCACCAACTTCACCTTCGACGCGGGCCACACCGTCGGCCTGGTGCTCTTTCAGGCCGTCAACGGCTGGCGAAGCGCACGCTCGGAGATCTTGGCCACCAACGGCGAGCTGACCGGTGTCCCGCTCAACGGCACGCAGTTCATCCCCACGCGGGGCGCCGTCACCAACGCCGTCTACTTCCACCCCAAGGCGCGCTACTCCTTGCAAGAGCACTTCGAGGTGTGGGGCGGGCCGCTCTTCGCCTTCGCCCCGGTCGACATCGCCGACCCCTACACCACGCGCCTCAACGGTGGCACGGGGACCAACAGCGTCGGCGGCGACGGATCGAATCGCTTTTACGGCTCGGAGATCGACCTGGGGTTCCGCGGCCGCTACGAATGGAAGAAGGCCTGGTTCCAAGCCGGCCTTCAAGTCGGACTCCTGCTTCCCGGACTGGGCATCGCCGACGCCGAAGAGAAACTCGGCGCGCCGGTCATGGCCGCCCAGCTTCGGACGGAGATCCGCTACTAGCTTCCCCCTAACGGCGTGCGTGGTCACCCGCGCGCCCGGCGCCCGCGCCGATGGCAAGGTGATCGAGTCGAGGTAGATGATGCGAAAACCACTCTTGCGCTCCTTTTCGATGGGCCGACGCCTGGCCGGTCTCGGCCTTTGGGCGGCGAGCTTCGTCGCGCTGACCGCCTGCGGCGAAGCCGAAGGCCTGATGAAGTCGACGCCCGCGGCCGTCACCGTCAAGTTCGACTTCGACAACCGTCCCCTCCCCGACATCCCGCTGCCGAACGACATCGCCACGCGGCCCGACGCCGAGTCGGCCACCGGCCTGCGCGTGAACGCCTCGGTCATCGCCCCCACCCAGATGGAGGTGCGCGTCCGTAGCTTGATCGACTCGCTCGATGGCTGGGGCTTGCAACAGCCCATCGCCGTGCCCTTCACGGGGCCGCTCGACATTCAATCGATCCTCGATGGGCATCGGGACGTCGACTACGACCTCACCAACGACGTCATCTACCTCATCGACGTCGACCCCGACTCCCCCGACTTCGGCCGCTTTTATCACCTCGATCTCGGCAACGGGAACTACCCGAACGTCCTCGAGCGCACCGATCGCTACGGTCCCAACGACCCGCGCGGCGACTCGCTCACCATCATGTTCGAGGAGGAGAACGAGGATAAAAACGGCGACCGCCGCCTCAGCGCCGGCGAGTACGACGCGAACCGCAACGGCGTCGTCGATCCGGCCGAAGACCGCAACGGCAACGGCTACCTCGATCCCCCGGAGGACACGGACGCGGACGGCTTGCTCGACCGCCCGAACTACCTGCCCGGTCACAACCCCGCACGCGACGACCTCGCCGGTCGAGCCGACGCGATCATGACTTTCTATGAGTCGCAGAACAACACGCTCATCGCCAACCCGATGATCCCGCTGCGCGAGCGCACGACCTACGCGGTCGTGATCACCAAGCGACTCAAAGACCGCCAGGGCAACCCCGTCGGCTCGCCCTTCGAGTACGTCAACCACGTCGCCCAGACCGACGCGCTCGAACCCTTGCGCGACATCTTGCCGGCCAACGGACTCGAGCTCGAGGACATCGCCTTCGCCTTCCCCTTCACCACGCAGACGGCCGAGTCCGGCTGGGTGGCC
>JAUIJR010000624.1 GCA_030431075.1 Polyangia bacterium
AGGACCCGATCCAATTCGGCTTGCCCCTGCACCTCTTTGAGCCAGCGCCCCAGGCTCGAAAACAAGCGCAAATTCAGCTCCGCGGGTTCCGGAGCGCTGACTACCGGTGGCGGCATCACGAACTTCTCGTCCGAGTCCACAGCCCGCAGATGCGGAACGCGGTTCGCTTCCTCCCCTTGGGTGAGTTCGAGCGCCATCTCAGCCGGCGCGACTATAGCTGCGGTCCATCAAAAATTCGCCTGCAGAAGTGCGCTCACCGCGTATGCTCGATTACACCAGCTGGGGGCGCATTTGCGCGGGCCGGTAGACCCCGCGTTTACCGCTGCTCCGGTGACTGGTTCGCCGCGGTCCCTCGCTTTCGCTCGGGGTAGGCGCCGATCCCAATTCCGCACAGCATGATCAGGCCCCCCACCAGCTCCCGCCGACCGGGGACTTCGTCCAACAACCACCACGCCAGCACGCCCGACCCTATCGGTTCGAAGAGGATCATCATCGCCACGAAGTGCAGGGGCACGCGCCGCACGGACCAGTTGATGAGACCGTGGCCGACGACCCCCGGAACGAGGCCGAGGTAGAGCACGAAGATCCACGCCTCGCCGCCGAACCCGGGCCGAGGGGCGCCACTGAGCAGCGCGAAGGCGGCCAAGCACGCGGCGGCCAGCGCATGCACGGTCACGAACCATCCTTCGAGGCTCACCTGTGCCCGCACGCTGCGGCCGACCGCGAGGTAGCCCGCACCAAAGGCCGCGCCTGCAAGGGCCAAGGCGGCGCCGGTGGCCGAACCGAGCTGCCCCGACATCACCACCCCGCCGCCGATGGCCACGAGCGCGCCTAGGTAGACTCGACGCGGGACCGCGTCTCCCAACACGCGACCGAGCAAGCCCGCGAACAGCGGCTGCGTGGCGACGAGCGCGACCGAGGTGACCACGCTCGTCTTTTCGAGCGAAGTGATCCAGCACGCGAAGTGGGCGCCCAACAATGCGGCGGCGAGCCCGACGCGGGTGCGCAGGTGAGCGTGCGCGCGGGCTTGTCCCCAAAACTCGCGCAAGGCGGGCGCGACGAAGGGGGCCAGCACCAGGGCCGTCGTCGCCACGCGCCCCGCCCCGATCCACGCGGGTGACCATTCGCCGGCGCGCCGAATGGCGATCGCCGCGGTCGAAATTGCGAGCACGGCGAGGGTCGACGCGAGCCACGCGCGCGGGTCGGGCCGGGAGGGCGCGGCGGCGGGCTCGCTCACGTCTCAGACGGTCCCACCGCCCCGAATCGCCCGCAATGGCCATGTGTGCGAGCTCGAGATCGGCGCGCGAGTGCCCCTGGCGGGGCGGACTTAGGCCGTGCGCGAATTGGTGCTATCACCCCCAACGTGTTCGACACCATCTCCAAGGGCTTCAAGGCCGCCCGCCAGCGCTTCGCCGGCGAAGCCGAGCTCACCGAAGAGATCATCGACGCCGCCCTCAAAGACGTCCGCATGAGCCTCTTGGAGGCCGACGTCGAGTTCCGAGTCGTCAAGAAGTTCCTGCGCGCGGTCAAGACCCGCGCCCTCGGTGAGACCGTCAAGCTCGTCCACAAAGGCGATGACGGCAAGGTCCGCGTCCGCCCCGAAGACCACTTCGTCCGCATCTGCCACGACTGCCTCGTCGAGCTGATGGGCCCTGTCGACGCGAGCATCGAGCGCGCGAACAAGGGCATCACCGGCATCATGATGGTCGGCCTGCAAGGCTCGGGTAAGACCACCACCACGGCCAAGCTCGCGCGCAAGCTCCAAAAAGAGGGGCACTCGCTGATGCTGGTCGCGGCCGACGTCTACCGCCCGGCCGCCATCCACCAGCTGCAGGTGCTCGGCGACTCGATCGGGGTCGAGGTCTTCGCCCGCCCCGGCGGCAACCCCGTCGAGATCTGCGCCGACGCCACCCGCGAGGCCGCCGCCAAGGGCCACGACTTCGTCATCTACGACACCGCCGGTCGACTCACCGTCGACGACGCGCTCATGGAGGAGCTCGAGCGGATCAAAGGCGAGGTCAACCCGGCCAACATCTTCTTGGTCATCGACGCCATGATCGGCCAAGAGGCGGTCGCCACCGCCTCCGCCTTCGACGAACGCATCGACGTCACCGGCGTCATCTTGACCAAGCTCGACGGCGACGCCCGCGGCGGCGCGGCCTTGTCGATCAAGGCCGCGACCGGCAAGCCCATCAAGTTCCTGGGCATGGGCGAGACGGTCGACAAGCTCGAGGAGTTCCGCCCCGAGGGCCTGAGCTCGCGCATCTTGGGCATGGGCGACCTGGTCGGCCTGATGCAGGACTTCCAAGAGGCCGTCGACGAGGACGAGGCGGCCGAAGACGCCGAGAAGATGCTCGGCGGCTCCTTCACCATGGAGGACTTCCTCAAGCAGATCAAAACGATCCAGTCGATGGGATCGATGAAAGATCTGATGGGCAAGCTCCCCATGGGCCAGATGTTCGGGGGCGACATCCCCGAGGACGTCCTCGAAAAGGCCGGCGACGACAAAGAGCTGGCGAAGATCGAAGCGATCATTCACTCGATGACCCGGGCCGAACGCGACGACCCGGAGCTCTTCTTGTCCTCGGGCCCCCGCGGAGGCTCGGCCGCCGCGGCCAA
>JAUIJR010000625.1 GCA_030431075.1 Polyangia bacterium
TCCGCGCTCGGCCCGGGTCGAGCGGGCGGCCTGAGCTCAGCGGCGCAAGAGCACGCGCAGATAAAAGGTCAGCTTCAAGGTGAGGCTGTGGAAATTCTGGCGCGGGGGCGCATCGGCGGGGCCGGGACCGAGCGGCAGGTCGTTGCGGTAGACCAAAAAGAGATCGGAGCCGGGCCGGTAGCGCCAACGCAAGCGGGACTGCAAGCCGAGTCGCTCGCGCTCGGGCTCCATCGAGTAGCGCACCAACGTGTCCAAGGTCAGGTTGCGATGCACGGCGAAGAGCACCGTCCCGTTCAAGAAGCCGAAGTTGAACTGGTCCTCGGGGTCGCGCAGATGGCCGACCAGGTGCGAGTAGGTGCCCTCGAGGGAGAAGTGCTTGTTGGCCCGGATCCGCAAGTTGGCCGAGACGCTGTGCCGTGGCCCGCCAAAGCGCTGCGCGAAGCCGTAGCTCGTGCTCGCGGCCACATAGGCGCGGTC
The DNA here is from genome assembly GCA_030431075.1 of Polyangia bacterium. Classification (GTDB taxonomy): domain Bacteria; phylum Myxococcota_A; class Polyangia; order Nannocystales; family Nannocystaceae; genus JAUIJR01. Next base: position 478 of record JAUIJR010000625.1, read on the forward strand.
GGGGGTCGAGAAGTAAGCGCTGTGATCGACGCCGTAGTAGCGGTCGGCCTCGACTTCGAGGGCGTAGAGCTCGAAGTCCTCGCGCACCAGGTCGTTGAGGTGCCCGACCGAGTAACCCGTGCTCCAGCCCGCGTTCCAGTTCGCGTTGAAAAAGGCGCCCATGCCCCGGGTCAAGGTCGCGTCGTAGTTCGGCGTCGTCGTCACGTCCACGGCCGGACCAAACTGAAGGTCGCGCAGGCCGAGCACGCCGGGGCGCGGCGCAAAGACGACCTCGGCGCGTTGTTGGGCCGTGCCGGGGCGTCGGTAAAAGCCCATCGGGGCGTCGAAGTCCTCGTCACTCCACAGCCAGGAGATCGAGGGCCGCACGAACAAGCCCTGGTACTCGACCAAGGCATGCGCGCTCGAACCGACGGCCTCGTCGCGCGGCGTGCCCAGCGAGGAGACGCGACCGGTGTCGTCGACCACCGGCGCGCCACGGGGGATCTCGCGCCAGGTCGTGGCCACGAAGCCATAGCTGCGCAGCTTGCCGCGAAAGGCCCGCAGCTCGCCGTCGATGCCCCCCGAAAAGGCGTCGTCGCGCGCCTCGTCGAAGCGGTGCTTGCCGGCGGCCAAGATGCCAAAAGAGGCGTAGGGCCCGGTCTGCAAGCGGACGCGTCCGACCGTAAAGTTCTCGGGCGCGGCGCCTTCGTCCTCTTCGAACTCGTCGTCGTGCGGGAGCTGGCGCAGGGTCTGCACGTTGAGCACGCCGTAGCTCACCGGCCCCGCGCGCCCGTAGGCCTTGGCCCCGCCCAAGATCGGGGCCGGGATGCCCCCGTCGAGACCGATCCGGCGCGAGAAGAAGAGCTGGGCCTCTTGCGGGCGACCAAAGTTGAAGATGTCGAGGCCGTTGATGAAAAAGGGGCGGCGCTCGGGAAAAAAGAGCGGAAAGCGATCGTTGACCACCTGCACCTGGTCGGCCTCGACCTGCGCGAAGTCGGTCAGGGCGCTCGCCTCGATGTAGGAGGTCGCGCCGACTTGCACGCGAAAGTCGGCGCCGGCCGAGACGTTGGCGCGCCGGCGCGGGTCGAGGCGAAAGACCGGCTCGAAGTCGGTGCTGCCCACCACGAAGGGCGTGAACTCCAGCGCGCGTTGGCTGCGAACGCCCCGCAAGCCGGTGAGCTCGCCAAAGGCCGAGGCCGAGACCGGGTGTCGCGGTGGCACGATCACGCGCCAGTCGTAGGTCGCGTTGACGGTGGGCTCGTCGCGCGTGATCTCCCAGCCCATGGTCAGCGCCTCGCCGCCTTTCATGCCGAGGATCGAAAAGGGGATCTTGAACTCGGCGTCGAAGCCGTCGTCGCGGATCTTGGTCTCGGCCTCCCACACCGCGTCCCACTCGCGGATGCTGACGCGCCCATCTTCGAGCACCATCCAGTCGATCTGGGCGCCGTCGGCGTTGACGGCCAGGGTCATCGCGCTGCGGCGATCGTGGTGCGGGTCGATCTTCACGGCGACGGTGCTGTCGCCGAAGATGTCGAAGGAGTCGCGCAGCAAGGTGCGGACGCGGATCTGATCGCGGGGGATGTCGGCCCGGATCAGCACGTACAAAAAGTCGTCGTCGTAGGCGACCTGAAAGCGGGTGCGGTGCGCCGGCTCGGCCCCGAGCTGGGGGGTGCGCTCCAAAAAGCCCTCGCCCATCGGGGCGCGCGCCCAGATCGGATCGTCGTCGACGCCGTCGATCTTCGGCGCAGTCTCGACGCGAGTGGCCTCGATGCTGCGCGGCGGCCCCTCATCGGGGAACTCCGAGGGGGTCCCCGCCGGCCCGACCCACAGCAGGGCCCCCAAGACTTTGGCCGTGACACTCATGCGTCGAAAAGCCCGCGCTGCGCCTCGGCCTCGAGGCAGCGGGGGTCATCGTGGCGGGGATCGTTGACGTGGGCGCTCACGCGCCGCGCGACGAAGTCGTCGGGCAAGGCGGCCTGCAAGCTCGCCCGCCACCGCGCCGGCACAGCTCGGGGATCGAGCCAGTCGGCCAGGGCTTCGCGGGGGAGCCAGGCCGGCATGCGATCGTGGATGCGCGCGAGCCCGGCCGTGGGCGCGCGGGTGAGGACGGCGAACTCCGAGCCCGCCGCGCTCGGCCAGGTCAAGCTGGCCAAGGCGAAG
>JAUIJR010000626.1 GCA_030431075.1 Polyangia bacterium
GGTGAGGTGCGACGCCTGATCGCCTCGACCCCGGGCGGCGCCGTCCGACCGGCGGTCGAGCACGCGGCGCGTGCCTTGGTGGGCTGGCGAGCGGCTCGCAATCCGGCGCCCGAGTTCGCCGAGCGAGTGACGCGCGACGCCTTCGTCGCCGACTTCGCCGCCTTCGAAGCCCAGCCGTGGAACTGCCGGGTCGGCGCGCGCCTCAAAGGCAGCGCCTTCGGGGGGGTGTTCGCCTTGCACTGCCCGGGGCATGACGACGCGCGCTTGGTGCTCGACCTCGACGCCGAGGATCGGGTGCGCCGCGCCTTCGTCGACGCGGGCGAACTGCGCGGCTGAGTCGAGCTCAGCGCGGCGCGCGGATCGGAGAGACCAGCTCGGCCACCTGGGCCATGCGCGCCAAAGAGGCGCGGGCGGCCGCGCGCAGCAAGGGCGCGTCTTTGATCAGCGCGGCCGCGACCGGGCCGTAGGTGTAGTAGCTGCGGACCAAGGCCAAGCCGAGGCTCGAGGACTTGAGGTAGCGATCGCGAAAGCGTCGCAAGGCGAAGACCTCTTCGCCCCAGTGCGCGCCCCAAGCTGCGGTCGCCACGAAGCAGAAGGTCTCGATCTGCTGAAATTCCTGGTTCGGCGTACGTGTCTCGGCCAAGACCGGCATGCCGCTGTTCGTGCACTGGTCTTCGTAGTTCACCGAGAAGGTGTAGTCGTAGTTGCCGAACAAAGAGGCGACCTCGAAGGCGATGGTCTCCCCCGGCTGGGCGAAGACGCAGTCCTCGTCTTGCTCGACGCCCGGGGCCTCATCGCAGACGGCGGGCACGCCGATGGCCTCGATGGCGCGATCGGGATCGAAGCTGTCCAAGGTGGCGTCGAGCTCCTGCAGTACGCGGAAGCGACGGATGGTCGTCCCCTCGGGCAGGGTCTCGGGCAAAGTGAAGCTCACGAGCACGCGGTCGAAGGCGATCGGATCCACTTCGACCGTCTCCACGGTGGGCAGGGTCTGCTGCAAACAGCTCCCACCTTCGCCCGTGTGTACCGCCGCGCGGAACTGAAGGTCGAAGCGCTCCATCATGCGCAGGCGGTCCGCACCGGAGCCGCCGCTTTGCGAGATCGTGCCGTCCGGCGGATTGATCTCGCCGTCGCTGCCGTCCCAGCTGCCGTAGCCGACGTAGGCGTCGGTGGTGTAGGTGCCCGGCGTGCTCGGATCGAAGCTCACGCGGTAGAGCACCGAGGGCTGCCCGAGCCAGGGCACGCCGTAGCTCGACAACAAGCTGTCGACGAAGTGGTCGTTCTCGCGGTCGAAGCTCCAGTCGGGGTTCTCGTCGCCCTCCAAGCTGACCTCGATCCAGGCGACCAAGGTCTCGGCCATCTGCTCTTGCTCGTCGAGGCGAAAGCTCAAGAAAGTCGGCTGGCTCCCCGAGGGCGTCGCGCCCGTGACCGCGTCGAGGTCGTTCAGCGCCGCGTACATCTGCGTGTCGACATGATCCTTGTCGGGGTTGAAGCCCGGGATGTCGCCGCGCGGCGGATAGACCGAGGTCGCGCCCCCCGGCTCGAACATGCCCTTGTCGGTGCGAAAGGTCGCCGGCGAGGGACAAGTCATCGAGTCCAAGATGGCCTCGTGCTCGTTCGGCAGCAGGGGCCGGCAGTGGTAGGGCTCGGCGGAGCTAGTCGCCTCGTGAAAGCCCAAGCTGGTCGAGTGGCTGGGGTTGGGATCGTGAAAGACGATCTCCGGGTAGGTCTGGCCGCGCGCGTGCCCCCACACCGGCAAGACGGAGCGCCGGGGGCCATAGGGCGCGCGCCAGCTCGACAAGAAATTCCACACGCCCGAGCGGTTGCCGATCCCGAGCTTTCCGGTCGCCTGCGTGACGAAGAGGTCGCGCAAAAAGCTGTCGTTCTCGTCGGTCAGCCACACCGCGATCTGGGTGTTGGGGACGGGATTGAAGTGCAGCTCGACGATGGTGTCGGCGCGCGGATCCGTGTCGCGCATGACCTCGTCACCGGGCCAGGCCGCGCTCTCGGGGCTCCAGCCCAGCGCGAGCAGACCCAAGGCCACGACGGGCCAGCGGCGCGCAGGTCGTCGGGAGCTGCTCATCGGCCCGGGCATCGGCCAGAGTATAAAGGAGCCAAGGCCGACCGCGAGCGGGCTATGCTCGTGCGGTGACCCGAGCCATGGCGCGCGCCGCGGCGCTGGCGGCACTTTTGCTCTCGTGTGCAGGCCCCTCGGCGCGCACCGGCGAGGGCGCAAGTGCGCTGGGCGACGGGCTTGGACCCCCCTCACGCGCCCTGGTCCTCGAGCCCCTGAACCCGTCATCGGGCGTCGATTGGCGTCCCGCCTCGCAATTGGCCGAGTCCCTCGAGGGCGCCTGGTCCGAGTTCGCCACCGAGACCCGCGTCTTTGTGGCGAGCGAGTCTGTCGAAGCTTTGGCCCTCGTCCAAGCTTGGGGGCAGCTTCGCCCCGAGACGAATTTCACGGCCGCGGCCGAGGCGCCCCGCGACGCCCTGACCGGCCCGTGGCCCAAGGCCGAGCTCGACGCAGAGGGCCGACTCGAGTGGGCGACGACACAAAGCCCTCCCGATCCCCAATGGGCCGCAAAGCTTCGCGCCCAAAACTTCGACTACGCGC
>JAUIJR010000102.1 GCA_030431075.1 Polyangia bacterium
GCGCTACCGCCGTCGGCACCGCCGGCCGCGGCCTCGTCGGGGTTTTGGGTGTCTCCCTTGTCCTTGTTGAAGCAACCGGGGAGGGCCACCAGGCCCAGGCTCAAAAGCAAAGTCGTCGTGCTGCGGTACATGTCGTTGGTCTTTCGTGGGGCGGTCGAAGATCCGGGACCTCGGGGCCACGGTTCGTGGCGGCGGGCTTGAGACGGGGAGACCCCGAAACGCATTCACATTGGGCGGTAAACGCTCAATCTCGGGTGACTTGCGCCAGGTGCGAGGACCGGGCGCGCAGCATACTCCTGCCCCTGCCTCGGCGCGAGCGCAGGCCGAAGCCCCCGGATCGACTCAGGATTTCGCCCGCAGGCGAACCTTGCCGCCCTCGGAGCGCACTTCGAACTCGATCTTGCGATCGGCCCCGAGTTTTTGACGCAGGCGCGGGACATCGCGCGCGAGTTTCTTTACGAGCGCGCCGTAGGTGATCCCGGCGGTCGACTGGCCGGCCGCTTTCTTGGCCGCGACGAACTCCTTGAACAGCTGCCTCGCCTCGCGCGCGTCCATCCCCGCGGGAAGCTGGGGCCGAGGCGTTCGCGCGCTCGGGGCAGGACGCGGCCGCCCATTGGGGGGCGCGGGCGCGGGGCTGACCACACTCGACTCGCGCGCTTGCGCCACCGCGTCGACGGCCGCCGCCGCCTCGCCGAGTAGATCTTCGAGCGACTCGTAGTCGCCGCCACCCGAGCCGTTCATGCCCCCGCTGAGATCGATGGGCCCGCTCGAGCCGCGCAAGGCCTCGAGCTCGTGTCCCCGCCCGCGGCTGATCTTGTACTGGCGCATGCGGGCCACCGCGACGACACGCTTGAAGGTGCCGCGCTCGATCTGATGCAGGATGCGCCGCCAGTGCTGCTCGTAGGTGATCATGCGCGCGCGCATGCCCTGAAAACGAAAGCGAAGCTGCGCCGTCCGAAACGACCGATTCATCAACAAGTTCACGGCCTTTTTGATCTCGGCGTGCATCTTGGTCGGCGGGATGTCGTCGACCCCGTTGAAGTAGCGCTGGTACATCATGCGCAGGGTCTCGATGGCCTCTTCGAGGTCGTCGAGCTCCTGCTTTTGTTCGGCACTACTCTTCGAATAGCGATCGGGCTTGGCCATCGAAATCAACGGCGTCGGGCGGCGAGGGCTGACGCACCAAAAGGGCCTTTAGGGTACCGCCTGACCCCTCCTGCGGCCAGGGCGGCGAAGCCGGCGCGCTTGCGCCAGGCCTGACGCGCGCTGGGCGCACCTCGCGCTCCCCTCTCTCGCCGCGCGCGCCACGAGCCGGACGTGGACCCCCGGGCGCCCTTGGACTATGAACAAGGCTCATGGGCACGTTGCTGGCCGCGCTCTTGCTGATCGGGCCCCTGATCTTCTTTCACGAGCTCGGGCACCTGATCGCCGCGAAGCTCGTCGGGGTCAAGGCGACCCGCTTCTCGATCGGCTTTGGGCGCCCCTTCGCGCGCGTCCACATCGGTGAGACCGAATACTGTTTGGCTCCGATCCCGCTGGGCGGCTACGTGTGGCTGCTCGGCCAGCACGGCGATCAAGACGTCCCGGCGGCCGACGCCGAGCGCTCCTTGCAGGCCAAGCCCCTGTGGGCGCGCGCCTTCGTGATGGCCGCGGGCCCCTTGGCCAACTTGGTCTTGCCCCTCGCCGTCCTCTTTTTCTTCTTCTTGGGCAACAACGTGACCTCGCCGCCCGTGGTGGGGACGGTCTACGACGACACGGCCGCCGAGGCGGCGGGGCTCGAGCCGGGCGATCGCATCGTCGCCGTCGACGGGGTCGACGTCCGCTCTTTCGAAGAGCTGCAGCGCGCCATCCAGCCCCACCCGGACGAAGAGCTGCTCGTGCAGATCGAGCGCGACGGGAAGAACTTCGACCGCTACATCACCCCGCGCAAGGTCACGCGCGACGACGCCCTCGGCGTGCCCCGCTCGATGGGCGCGCTCGGGGTCGGGCTCGCCGCCTACGCGCCCCAGATCGGGATCACCGACACCAAGTCTCCCGCCTACCAAGCCGGGCTGCGCACGGGGGACATCATCACCAGCGTCTCGGGCGATCCCCTCGAGCGGGCCGAAGATCTGCAGGCCCTGCTCGACGCGGAGAGCTCCGCCTTCGCGCACGTGACCTACCTGCGCCCCCGCACGGTCAAAGGTCCGGCCGCGAGCTACGTCTTGTACGAGCCGCGCGACGCGAGCTTGGTCCCCGACGCCGAGCACCCGGGCTACTCGGGCATCCACCCCGCCTACACCTTCGTGTTCGCGGTCGAGGACGAGTCCCCCGCGAAGCTCGCCGGCGTCAAAGCGGGTGACCGTGTGCTCGAGGTCGACGGCAAGAAGGTCGAGCGCTGGGACGCGGTCCTGCGCGCCTTCCAACGCCGCGGCACGGACGCGCCGGTCGAGATGCTCTTGCAGTCACCCGGCGAACAATCGCGCATGGTCTCGGTGCAGCAGCGGATCCGCACGGTGCGGACCGTGTACAGCACCGACGCCCAGTACGCCTGGACCGGCCTCGAGCCCTATCAAAGCGTCCGCATCCCCGCGCCCGAGCCGATCCGTGGCCGCATCACCTACGCGGCCCGAGCCTCCTGGCACAAGACCGTCGACGCCTCGGGCTTCATGCTCGCTGCGCTGCGCCGGCTGGTCACCTTCGAAGACGGACTGTCGGGGCTGGGCTCCGTGGTCGGCATCGCCCACATGGCGGGCGTCGCGGCCGAGCGCGGCACCGGCGAGTTCGTCGAGTTGATGGCGATCCTCTCCATCAACTTGTGTTTCATCAACCTGCTCCCGATCCCCATCTTGGACGGCGGGCACCTCTTGTTCTACGCCGTCGAGGCCGTGCGCCGGCGCCCCTTGAGTCACCGCGCACGCGTCATCGCCAGCAACATCGGCATCGTCATCATCGGCAGCCTTTTGTTGATCGCCTTTCGCAACGACATCATGCGCCTGTGGTTCGACGGATGAGCAACGCCCCCGGACATTGGCTGGCCATCGACGCCTCGGCCCCGCGCTCGGCCGTGGTGCTGGTGCGCGTCGAGACCGACGGCAGCCACGCCTTGGTGGGCGGCGACGACCGTGTCGATGGTGCCAACCAGGCCAGCCAAACCCTCGACCACCGCATTCGCGAAGCCCTCGCCCAAGCCGAGATCGAGGTCGGGCAGCTCGCCGGCCTCGCCTGCGGCCGCGGCCCCGGCACCTTCACCGGCACCCGCGTCGCGGTGGCGACGATGCAGGGCTTGGCCATCGGGCTCGGCTTGCCCGTGCTCCCGCTCGGGACCCTCGAAGTCCTCGCCCATGGCTTCGAGGCCCCGACGCCCGGCGCCACCGTCTTGCCCTTGCTCGACGCGCGCCGCCAAGAGGTCTACGCCCAGGCCTTCACCGTGTCGGCCGCCGGCGCCCTCGAAGCCCGCGGCGAGCCGGCTTGCCGCGCCCTCGCCGAGGTCCTCGCCGAGCTCGCCATCCCCCCCGAGCAACTGCAACCCGTGGGCCCCGGCGTCGTGCCCTACGCCGACGCCCTACCCGCGCACGCACGCCCAAATGAAGGCCCGACCCGCGAAGCCCTGGCCCGCACCCTCGCGTGGGCCTGGCGCACCCGCGACGGCCTGCCCCCCCACGAACTCCAAGCCCTCTATCTGCGCAAGACCTACGCCGAGCTCGGCTTGAACAAGCCCAAGCGCCCCGTCTTTCGCAACCCGTTGCTGGACGCCTAGGGCGCGCGTCAGCCCCTCGCGCCCCGCGGACCGAAACGCCCAAGCGCAGCCCGACGCCCTTCGCTCTTTTGGTCCGCTTTTCGGACCGAAACGCTCGACCGCACGCTGCCCTTCGCTCTTTTGGTCCGTCCCGCGGACCGAAACGCCCGAGCGCAGCCCGACGCCCCTCGCGCTTCACTCTTTCGGTCCGCTTTTCGGACCGAAACGCTCGACCGCACGCTGCCCTTCGCTCTTTTGGTCCGTCCCGCGGACCGAAACGCCCAAGCGCCCGCCGCGCCTTGCGCGTTCAGTGCGGTTGCGCGTGACGTCGGCCCCGCGTCCGTCGTCACCCAGCGTCGCTCGCCGCGAAGGCGACGGCGTCGACCGAGGCGCCGACTTCGGCGAGCAGCTCGCCGAAGCTCTGGGCGGCTCGCTCGGCGCGGCCTTGGTGGCTTTGGGTGCCCCAGACGAGCGCGAGGAGCGTGCGGCTTTGGGGGTCGGTCTTGGTGCGCTGGGCGTCCTTGACGGCGTTGGCGATGGGGCCGGCGGCGTCGAAGAGGCAGATCAACGCGGTGACGTCGATCTCTTGGCCGGCGGGGTTGAAGACGTAGCGGGTTCCGGGGGCGGCGATGCGGACCTCGAGCGCGCCTTGGGTCTTGGCGAGGTCGACCACGCTCATCGGCAGCTGGGATTGCCAGCTCACCAAGTTGCAGGCGTCGACGACCGGGTTGATGCGCGGCCATCGTTCTTCTTCGAGGGCGCGCACGAGGTACTCGCAGGCCGGTTTGCTGCGGCCGCTGGGCTTGAAGCCGCCCAGGCGCAGCATGTCGCGGACGGCTTGGCGCAAGTCGGCGCGCGCTTCGAAGGGCGAGTCGAGCTCACGGGGGTCCGCGGCGATGCGGACGCTCGCCGGCAGCTCGGCCAAGGGACACGGCAGCGTGATGCATCGAGCGGCCAGGTCCAAGCGCGCATGCGGGGCGACGCGCAGTGGGCCGCTAGTCACGGTCGGCCTCGAGGGGGGCCTCCTCGGCGGCCGGCGCCAACTCGACCTCGTCGGCGCCCGAGTTCTTCGAGCGAGCGGCCTCTTCGTCCTCGTCCTCGTCGTCGAGCTCGACGTCGTCCGCGCCCGAGCTCTTGTTGGCGCGCATCTCCTTTTCGATGCGGCTGGCTTCGTCGGCCGGACCCAAGACGACCGCGACCCAACGCAGATCCTCGCTGTTCTCGAGGAAGATCTTGACGACCATGGTCAGCGGGACGCTCAACAACATGCCGGCCGGTCCGAAAACCCAGCCCCAAAAGACCAAGGACAAGAAGACGACGAGGGTCGACAGGCCGAGGCTGCGTCCCATCAGGCGCGGCTCGAGGATGCTGCCGAAGACCACGTTGATGACGAGGTAGCCGACGAAGACGCCCAGCGCGTGCAGCCACGAGAGCTGGACGAAGGCCAGCAACACCACCGGGATCCCCGCGATGATCGAGCCCAAGGTGGGCACGAAGTTGAGCAAGAAGGCGACCAGGCCCCACAGCATCGGGTAGTCGACGCCCAGCGCCCAAGTCAGGAGCATCGCGCACAAGCCGGTGGCCATCGAGATCTGGGTCTTGATGGCCAGGTAGGTCTGGATGTCCTCGACGATGTGTCCGTAGCTGTCGACCGTCTCCGGGCGATCGGCCAAGACGGCCGAGAGCTTGCGGGGAAAGCTCGTCACCTCGGCCAAGATGAAGGCGACGGTCAACAGCACGAAGGCCGTGTTCGAGAGCACCGAGCTCGTCGCGCGCATGAGGTCTTGCGCGAAGTTGACGACGACGTCGGGGTCGAGCGCCTCTTTCATCTCGTCGAAGTCGAGGTCGAAGCCCTGGGTCTCGGCCCATGCAAAGACGCCCGAGAAGCTCTCTTTGAGCCGCGACTGGTAGCCAGGCAGGTTGTCGTCGAAATCCTTGAGCGAGGCTCCGACGACCACCGAGAGCACGAACAAGGTCACGACCACGCCCGCAAAGACGGCGATGGCGGCCAAGCTGTCCGGGACTCCGCGCTTTTGCAGATAGCGCGTGGGCGCCACGGAGAGCACCGCGATGAAGATGGCGATGAGCACCGGCACGATCACCGGAGCGGCGGCGCGCAGCCCCGCGATGATGACCACGAAAGCTGCGCCCATCATAAGGGCGCGCAGGCCGGCGTCGCGTCGCTGCGCCATCGCCGGCAGAATACACGCCGCGGATCGGGCCGCAAACGCGAGGGGCCGCGACTACCCGTCGTTGTCCGCGGGACCCCCCGCGAGCGGCGAAGCTTCCGAGGGCGTCGCCCGACGCTCGGCGGGTGCCGCCATCGGCCACTCGCCCAGATCCACGTCGGCGCGCTCGCGGCTGACCACGAAAGGTCGCAGCTCGAAGTCCAAGCCACCCGCGCCATCGTGCGAGAGGATCTCGACCCGACCCATGCCATAGCCCAGGGGGCCGAGACTGTAGTAGTGGACCTGCAGCTCGTAGGCGCCCTCGGGCCGGCCCTCGTCGACGAAGCGCTCGACGCCGAAGCCGGCCGTGACGTCCTCGACGATGCGACCGCCGCCGGGAAGATGGGGGCTGCCGTGATAGGCGTGGTGCCCGCGGCCGTCCCGGACGTGCAGGTCGGCGTCGCCGTCGGGGGTCTCCCAGCTCAGGGCGACGCGCACCGAGGGCCCCGAAGGCAGTCGCGCGCCGCTGCTTTGGAGCCGCTCGACGAGCTCGGTTCGACGATGCGCCTCGCTGCGCAGCCATGCTGCGGCGACCAAGCCCAGGTCCTCACGCAGACCCTCGGCCGCTCGGCCTCCATGGCGGGCCGCGTCGAACTGTCGCTGCAAGGCGGCCTCGAGCACGTCGAAGGCCCGCTCGAAGCGCCCGCGTCGCAGCAGGGCCAAGGCCAAGGAGCGGTGGCTGACGGGGCTGTCCGGATCTTGATCCAGAGCGCGCCGGAAGGTGTCGATGGCGAGGTCGTCGGCGGCGGCCCCCAGCCCCTCGAGACGCGTACCGGCGAAGCGACGCACGTCGGGGCGATGGGGATAAAGGTCGATGAGCGAGCCGTAGGCACGCGTCGCCGCGTCGGGGCGCGCTTGGGCTTCGTAGGCTTCGCCGAGCGCGACCAAGGCGAGCGGGTCGGCCGGGTCTCGTCCACGCCAGGCTTCAGCGTAGCGGGCGGCCTGGTGGGTCTCGCCCCAGGCGAGCAAGTTCATGACCGCGAGCAAGTTCCCTTCGTGGGCGTCGCTGGGGACCCGGCGTGGGCCGGCGACCTCGACCTGTCGCGTCCAGGTCGACCAATGGCGGCGCGCCGTCCTCGGCACCCGCCGCTCGACCGACTCCCCCTCGAAACGGCCGGCCGTCTCGCGTTGTAGGTCGTGACGCAAGGCGCCGACGAAGTCCACCGGCTCGACCCGCGCGAGGGTCTCGAGTTCCTCGCTTTGTTCGGCGTCGACGATCCTCGGCGGGGGATCGGGCATTCGCGCCGGCCTCGCGCTCGGGCGATCGACGGTGCTCGCCTCCACGCCCTCGCTTTGCGTGTCGATGGCCAGCACCAAGGCCAAGCGATCGACGGTCAGGTAGCGGCGAAGAAAGCGGGCGGGCTCGGTCGCCGAAGCCACCGAGACGGGCGCGCGCGCCTCTGCGTGCCGCGGCCCCATCACCAAGGTGGGCGGCGCGGTCGAGGCGAGCAGCACCGGATCCTCCGGGTCCCGCAGCGGCATCGAGAAGCGCGTGAAGTCGTTGAGCAGTCGGTGCTCGCGGCTGAGCTCGACGATCTTTCGGTAGGCCTTGCGGCGCACGGCCGTCGGCTGGTCGCGCGAGTCGTAGAGCGCGTCGCTCAAGTCTTGGACGTGCGCCTCGGCGATCGCCGTCTCGAGCAGCGGGCCCGCCGTCGCTTGCCAGCTGATCACGTGCTTGGCCGAGATTTCGCCGTCGACCTCGACGACGAGCTCGCGCTCGCTGAGCGCCTCGGGGAACTCGGCGAAGACCATGAGTTCGTCTCCCGCTTGCACCCCCTCGACCTCGCCCGGGTAGACCCAGCTCGCGCCGGGCACGTCGATCGACACGTCGGTCACCACGCCGCGGACCATGCGGTGCACCAAGTTGCGGTCGTGCTCGCGTGGGTCGAGCACGATGCCCGGACGCGGGAGCACCCGCGTAAGCCGACGCAACGTCGAGTGATCGCGAAAGCCTCCGTCTTCGAGTACGTCGAGGCGTCGCAGGCCTTGGCTGCCCAGCTCCTGCACCGCCGCCTCGAGTCGGTCGAGATCGCGGCTGCCGGCCGTGACGACCCCGTCGGTCACCAAGAGCAGCCGATCGTAGCGATGTCCGGGGCGGTAGATCAGGTGCCGCAAGGCCGCGCCCAGGTCCGAGGCGCCGAGCGCCCTTCGCTCGCGCAGGGCGTCGAAGTGCGTGGCCTCCAAGCCCGAAAGCGGTCCTTCGTAGATCGTCTCGTGGCTCTGGTCGAAGGCGACGAGGTGGATGCGCGTGTCGGGACCCGTCCAGCGTTCGAGCTCGTCGAGCATGGTCGACAAGCGCGCCACGCCGCGTTCGAAGGCCGGTGCTCGACTCGCGCTGGTGTCGAAGAGCACCGTCAGCGAACGGAGCGGATCGTGGTGATCGTGGGTGAGCGGCCGAATGCGCGCCGCGACCAGGCCCTCGTGCTGCACCGCGACCGTGCGCTGCCGAGGGCTGCGCAAGACCAAGTCCGAGACGGGACGGTAGTGCGGGTGGTTGAACTCGACCCCGTCCGCGCCGACCGCCCCTTCTTTGGGGGTCTCGCGTTGGTCGGCCCCGACGTCGCCACGCACGCGCGCCGTCAGGCGCTCGAGCTCCGGCAGCCCCTCGAGGTAGACGCGGTAGGGGTCGTGCGGATCGGCGAGCATCTCGCGATAGGCCACCACCATCCGCACCCGCTCGCGCCCGCGCACTTCGGGAACGACCACGCGAAAGAGCTGCCCGCGGTCGCCGTAGTCGATGGCGGCCGGCGTCTTGGCGTGGATGCCCTCGCGTGCGGCGATGCGGCGCCGCTCCTCGACCTCTGCGTCTTGCCACACCCCCTCGTGCTCGATGGCGAAGCGTGCGAGGCGCGCGCGCGTCGGCAAGATCATCTCGAGCACGCCTTCGCGGGCTTTCGCCTCCCCGTTTTCGAACTCGAGGTGCAGCTCGGTGAAGGCGAGCGGTCCTTCGACCTCGCCGCGCAACTCCAAGATCCGAAGGGGCATCACGCCGCCATCGCGATCGCGCAGCTCGATGGGCGCCCGCGTGCGCGAAATCTCCCGCGCTCCGAGCTCGGCGGCATCCGGCTCGAGCTCGGCCCCGCCGGGGCGCAAGCTGGCTTCGTTGCCCGGCGCGCACGCGATCGCCCACGCGCCGATCAGCGCGGCCGGCGTCCCCAGGGACCCGGCGCGCCTTCGACCGTGGCGGCCACGCCTACGCACCATGCCGCTTCTCCATGAACCCCCCAAGAATAGACGCCCCCACCGGGTTTGCGCGAGCGCGGATCTCGACGCGCGCCCCCACCGACCGTCCGCGCATTTGCCACCCGCTCGTGGTGCCCCTTTTCCCGACACGCAGCCCGAACGCCGGGTAGAGCCAAGTGCTTTCGCCGATCGCGCCGGACGCTCGCGCAATGACAGCTTCGTTCGGTAAATCGGGCGAGCGCTGACGCACGAAGCGAGCAGGCCTGCGATAACTAGGTTTGCTTTCGTCAGCCTGTACCATGCGGCCGTGACGGATCGCCTACGGGTGCTCTACGTCGAGGACAACGACGCCAACTTTACGCTGGTCGAGCGCGTGCTTCATGCCACCGCCCGCTACCGCGTCGAGCGTGCGGTCGACGCCGAGTCAGCCCTCCGCTACCTGGAGGAAAGCCCGCCCCCCGCGGTTTTTCTGCTGGATCTCGATCTCCCGGGCATGGGGGGCATCGAGCTCACGGCCAAGCTCAAAGGCGACGCCAGCTTCGCGCGGATCCCGATTGTGGTGATCACCGCCTCGGTGATGCAGCGCGAGCGCCGACGGGCCGTCGAAGCCGGCGCCGACGCCTTCGTCGAAAAGCCCTTCGACATCGACGAGTTTCGCAAGATCATCGACTCGGTCTTGTCGATGCCGCTGAACTGAGACGCGCCCTCAAGCGGAGCTGCGCGCGGCCCAGACCGCCTCGAGCGCCGCGAGCTGTTCGGGCGTGTTCACCCCGGCGACCTCGAGGGGGTCGACCTCGAAGCAGCGCACGGCCCTGGGCCCATCCTCGTCGCGCATCAGCTCGATCAGATCGGTCAAGTAGACCTCGCCTTGGGCGTTGTCTCGACCCAGGGTCGGAATGAACTGCTGCAGGGTCTCGGCCCGTACGCAGTAGACCCCGGCGTTGCACTCGTCGACCGCCCGCTCGGACTCGTCGGCGTCTTTGTACTCGCGGATGCACAGCACCTCGCCATCGTCGTCACGTAAGACCCGACCGTAGGCCGCCGGATCGGCCGGGCGAAAGCTCAGCATCACCAAGGCCGCCCCCACGGCCAGCGCCTCGTGCATGCGGACTAGGGTTTCGGCGCGCAACAAAGGCACGTCGCCGCTGAGGATCCACACCGGCGTCGCGTCGTCGGGAAGCTCATCCAAGGCGGCCGCCACCGCATGCCCGGTGCCGAGCTGTTGGCGTTGCAGGGCGAAGTCGAGGTGAAGCCCCGCCGGCGCGTGCGCCACGGCCGAAGCCTCCACGGCCTCGGCCCCGTGCCCCACCACGAGCAAGGCGCGACGACATCCCGCCGCCGCCGCCGCCGCGAGCGGGTGCGCGACCAAGGGCCGCCCACCGAGCTCGTGAAGCACCTTGGGGCGCTCGGAACGCATGCGGGTTCCCTTGCCGGCGGCCAGCAACAAGGCGATGGGGCTCATGCGACGCAGGCTACTCGAAGACGGCCGTCGTCGTGGTAGCGTCCAGCGTCATGAGCGAGTCGCGGATCCAGAGCTTCGATGAGTTTTGGCCCTACTACCTGGGCGAGCACCGCAACGCGACGTGCCGGATCCTCCACTTTTTCGGGACCACCGCCTTCTTCAGCGCCTTCGGTCTCTCCTTTTGGTCGGCCTACCAAGCCGAGTTTCCATGGTTCGCGGTCTCCTTCGCCGCGACCTTCGCCGTGGGCTGGCTCGCCTTCGCCTTCGTCGAGCGCCGACGCGCGGCGACCTTGCCCCTCCTTTTGATGATCGGGCTCATCGTCGCGGCGCCACCGCACTTTTATGTGCTCGGTGGCGTGGTCTTCGCGTACGCGATGGCCTGGATCGGCCACTTCAAGGTGGAGCACAATCGCCCTGCGACCTTCACCTACCCGCTGTGGTCCTTCTTGGCCGACTTTCGGATGTGGGGCGTGATGGCGACGGGTGGCCTTTGGAGCGGTGACTCCATGGACTGGTACGCGCGACGCTACGGCCGCGTGCCCGCCGCGTAGCTCGGGCCGCGCGCATGGCTTTTTGGCTGGTGTTCGGCGCGCTCGCGCTCGCCACCGGGACCTACTTCGCGTTGCGACCGGCGCTGCGCGAGAGCCGACGCCCTTGGAACGGGCCCTTGCCGCCGAGCTCGGGTCGCGCCATCGCACCTGCCCCCACATGTCCCAACTGCCATGCGGACGATTGGACGCGCGAGTCTGGTCGTCGCCGATGTGGCGCATGCGGCTGGTCGAACGAGGTTTGAACGGCATTTCGTTTGTGTCGCGGCCCGTGACCCCGATACCCTCGACCTCATGCGAATTCGTTCTGCCGCCCTGTCTTTGACCTTCTTGGCCAGCTTGTCCCTCTCGGCGTGTGCCGACGACTCCCCCGGAGTCGAAGACTCCACCTCGGACACCGGCGACGAAGAAGCATCGACGTCCACGGAGGGCGAGACGACCGAGACCTCGACTTCGACGGAAGGCGACGGTGATGGTGATGGCGACGGTGATGGTGACGGCGACGGTGATGGTGACGGCGATGGTGACGGCGACGGCGATGGTGACGGTGACGGTGACGGCGACGGTGATGGTGACGGCGACGGCGACGGCGATGGTGATGGTGATGGTGACGGCGATGGTGATGGTGACGGCGATGGCGATGGCGATGGTGATGGCGACGGCGATGGTGACGGTGACGGCGATGGCGATGGCGATGGCGACGGCGATGGCGACGGTGACGGTGACGGTGATGGCGACGGCGATGGCGACGGAGACGGCGACGGCGACGGCACCCCCGACTGCGGCGGTGGCATGAGCTTCACGGTCGGACCCGCAAGCACCACCACCTTCACCACGGAGCTCGACATCTCCTCGAGCGTGCTCGAGTGCACCGAGACGGTCACCTTGGAAGTCCTCGGTGGCGAGCTCGAGAGCGTCACGGACGGTTCCAACGGCTGCTACTACACGGTCATCTCGATGGACATCGCGGACGTCGAGAACATCGACTGTGACGGATCGACCCTGAACCTCAAGGACGTCGAGATCCTCAACGACGGCGACAGCATGGAGGCCGTGATCCCGGCGCAAGGCGGGACCATCACCGGCAACCAGTCCATCCAGATCACCGGCACGGCCTACGGCTCGAACTTCCCGGTGGTCGGAACGCTGGACGACACGGTGTTGGAGGACTTCACCGGCACCCTCCCCGACGGCGGAAGCAACGGCGCGACCTTCAGCGGAAACTCCACGACGCTGACCTACAACGACACCACTCACGTCGTCGCCACCGCGGCTCCGACGGTCGTCATCGTCACCGTGAACATCACGCTCACGGGCCTTCAGGGCTCCTTGACCCTCGACCTCCCCTGAGGGTTCACCGACGCGACGAACGAGGCCGGGCTCAGCCCCGGCCTTTTTCGTGCCCGCAGCCCACCGAGCGCCGGTGATATCTTGGGCGCGTGACGGCTGCGTCCCCGAAGGCGGTGAGCTCCCACGCCCTCGCTTCGGCCGCCTTGATCACCGCCGCGGCCGGGCTGCTCGCCTGGGTGATCGCACAGATTCCGGCCGGCGCATTCTTCAGCGTCGACGGCGGCGTCAAACTGCTCGGCGTACGCGCCCTCGAGGCGCAGGGCTATGGCGCGGAGTTTTTTCGGCCATCGACGCCCTGGGTGGCCGAGCTTTGGCGCGGTGATGCCTTCCCCTTTCGGCCGCCCTTTGCCCTCGCTACCGAAGGGGGCTGGAACTCGGCCTTTCCCCTCCCCTTTTTGGCGCTGAGTTCCATCGGCCACGGCCTGGGCGGCGAGCTCGGACTCTACTTCGTCCCCTGGCTGGCCACCCTCGGCACCTGGGCCTGCGTGGCGTGGCGCTTTCGCACGCACCCCTGGCGAGTGGGTCTGGTCGCGCTGAGCATCGGGAGCTTCGCCAGCATCTACGGCGCGACATTTTGGGAGCACACGCCGGCCTTGTTCTTGGTCAGCGTCGCGCTGCTCGGCGAGTGGCCCGCCTCGACGCGGGCACAACTCCTACGGGGTCTCTTGCTCGGCGCCGTCGGATTCTTGCGCCCCGAAGCTTGGATCTTGGGCGCGGCCTGGCTCGTGGCGCCGCTGCTCACCCGCGCGCGGAGGCCCCGTCAAAGCCTGCCCACCGGGGCCGGCTTCGCTGCGATGGCGATCCTCTTCGTCGTGCACAACCTCGCCGTCTACGGCTCGCCTCTCGGCGCGCACGCCCAGCAACTCGGCGAGGCCGTCGACGCCGCCGCCGGCACCACCGGCATGGGCTACGCCGAAATCCTCGGTGAGATGCTACGCGTCTGGGTCGCCAAGAGCCCCGCCCTTTGGGCCTTGCTGCTCTTGCTCGGACTGAGCCGACAAGCACGTCGCCGTCCCGAGTTCACCGCCCTCGCCCTGGCCTTGATCGTCATCATCGTCGTGACGCCGGCGCTCTTGCCCAACGCCGGCGGGCGCCAGTGGGGCCCTCGCTACTGGATCGTCGCGCTGCCGCTCTTGTGGCAGTCCGTCGCCCTCTTGCGCGAAGAGGGCGCGTCGAAGCTCGCGCCGGCGATCCTCGGGCTCGCGGCCACGGCCGGCATCGCGTTGAACTCGATCTACGCCGCCCGAGTCTTCGAACGTGGATACCGCTCGGACATGCATCGCCTGGCGGCGGCCCTCGAGGTGATCGACGGCCAGGCCGTCGCCCTCGCCGTCCCCCTTCACGCCGGAGAGCTCGCCGGCCACCTCGATCGCTGGCCCTTCTTTTTGGCCCGCGACACGCGAGAGCTCGTCGAGCTCGTCCAAGCCATGCCCCCGTCCGTTCGCCGCATTACCTGGATCGTGCCCGCCGCCGCCTCGGCCCCGGGCACCCGACTCGAGCTGGGCCCCGAGCTCGACTGCGTCTTCGACGGCCAGATGCTCGAGGCCCACTTTGCGATCGTCTGCGAGCGCGGCGCTCACTCCACCGGAGAGTAGAGGCTCTTCGTCCGTACGTTCTCGTCGACGCGCAAGCGCGTGCGCAAGCTCGGCAGCACGCGCTGCTCACAGCCTTGGCGGTCGCAAAGGCGGCAGGTGACTCCGACG